>CAMLIU010000234.1 GCA_946479995.1 uncultured Gemmatimonadota bacterium
CCGCGTGCCGAGCATGAGCTGCGCGAGTCGCGTGCGCGCCTCCGCTGCGTCCGGCGCGTCGGGAGCGAGGGCGATGAAGCGGCAGTAGGCCTTCGTTGCGTCGGTATCGTTCCCCGTGCTCTCCTCGGCGCGCGCGAGCTGGTAGGCGAGATCGGCGTTCGTCGGGTCCAGTGCTCCGGCCCGGCGAAGCTGGTCGCGCGCCGCCACGCGGTCGCCGAGGATGGCGGCCTGCTGTCCTCGCTGCGCGAGGTCCTGCGCCTGTCGCACCGGTTCGGCGGAGGGCGCGGCGGGAGCGGTGAAGGGAGCGCACGCCGCGCGCGTCGCCACCGGTGGGGCGGTGCGCAGCAGCGGCTCGCTCGGCGCCGCGCGCTGGGCGCGACCCTCGCCCGCGAGCGCGACACAGGCGACGGCGGCGAAGGTGAGAGTGCGTCTCATCGTACGCGCACGCTCGCGCTCCCCGTCTTGCCGGAGAACGTGGCGGTGATGGTCGTGGTGCCGGAATGCTGGCCGGTCACGACCCCGCTCGAGCTCACCGTGGCCACCCAGGTGCTGCTCGAGTGCCAGGTGAACACGGCGCCGGACATCGCGTTCCCGTTGGTGTCGATGGCGGTCGCCGAGAGCTCGGTGGAGTGACCAGCGCGCAGGTTGCCTATCGAGCTGGGGGTGATGACGATGTGATCCAGCACGGGGGGCGTGACGGTGACCGTCGCGCTGCCTGAGCTTCCCTCACTCGTGGCGGAGATGGTGGCGGTACCAGCGCCGGTCGCCTTCACCACCCCCGCCTGCGTGACGGTGGCCACGGCGGCATTGCTGGTCGTCCACGCCACCGGGCGATCGGTGACGACGGTGCCATTCGCATCCTTCACCGTAGCGGTGAGCGTCGTGCTCTGGCCGGTGGTGAGAGGCACGGTCGCGGGCAGCACGGTGACGCTGCCAACGGGCACGGCGACGACGGTGATGGTCGCCGTATCGGCCTTGCCGTCGAGGGCGGCTGCGATGCTGGCTGTGCCTGGCGAGACGGCGGTGACGAGCCCGGAGGCGGAGACGATGGCGACGGCCGTGTTGCTCGACGTCCACGTTGGCGGTCGGTCGGTCACCGCGGCGCCCGATTCATCGGTGATCGTCACCGAGAGCGACAGGGTGCCGCCGCGCTGCACTGTTGCGCTGCGCGGTGCGATGACTACGCCCGCCACGACGGGATTGGCGACGCTCACCGCCGTGCTGCCAATGACTCCTTCGCTCGTGGCCGTGATCGTCGCGGAGCCCGCGGCGAGCGCGGAGACGAGGCCCGACGCGTCCACCGTCGCCACGCTGGTGTTGCTGCTCGCCCACACCACGGCGCGGCCGCCGAGCGTCCTGCCGCTGGCATCGTACGCGAGCGCGGAGAGCGTCGCCTGCTTTCCGGGTGCAAGGTCGATGCGGGCCGGCGTGACGGTCACGCTGGCGACGGGCACCGGCGTCACGGTGATGGAGGCGAGCCCGGACCTGCCGTTCGCACTCGCCGCCACCTGCGTGCTGCCGACCGCGCGTGCGGTGACGACGCCGGTTGTGGATACGGTGGCGATGCTCGTGTCCTGCACGGACCAGAGGACGGTGGCGCCGGTGACGGATTGGCCGCCCGCGTCGCGAACCGTTGCCTGCAGCGGCAGGGTGTTGCCCACGACGACACTCGCCGTGAGCGGGGCAACTACCACCTCGGCCACGTCGGGGGCGCCGGTGTCCGTGGCGGTGATGCTGCCACCGCAGCCGATCACGAAGGCGACGGCGAGACACGCCCCGCCACGACCCGCATCGGCGATCCGCCGCCGCGCAGCGCGGTGCAATGCGCTCATGGCTCGCCGGGGCGTTGGACGTACACCGGCCGCGAGCGGTGAGTGCGCGTGCCATCACCGAGCTGCCCGTCGAGATTGTAACCCCAGCAGAAGGTCTCGCCCGCCGACGTCACGCCGCAGTCGTGCGAGCCGAAGGCGTGGAGCGAGGTGAAGGAATGGCCACCCGCGACGCGCACCGGAACCGCGCTGTCGGTGTTGCTGTCGTTGCCGAGCTGGCCGTACACGTTGCTTCCCCAGCACCACGCGTCTCCGTTGTCGGAGAGCGCGCAGCTGTGCACCGCGCCGGCGGTGATGCCCGTGAAGCGCGCGTTGGTGCGCACGCGCACGGGAGTGTGTCGGGCGGCAGTGGTCCCGTCGCCGAGCTGCCCGCTGGAGTTGCTGCCCCAGCACCAGGTGCTTCCGTCGGTGGCGATGGCACACGCATGCGCGCTTCCCGCGGCGATCGACGCGAAGCGATGCCCGCCGCGAACACGAACGGGTGCCTGCTCGTTTCCGGTGGCGGAATCCCCGAGCTCGCCGGCGCTATCGCTGCCCCAGCACCACGCGTAGCCAGTCGTGTCGAGGGCGCAGGTGAAGCCCCAGCCTGCAGCGAGCGTGGTGAAGCGATGGCCGCCGGCGACCGGAACGGGCGACGAGTGGCCACCAGTGCCGCGGTCGCCGAGCTGACCAGTCGCGTCGGAGCCCCAGCACCACGCGGTGCCGTCCGTCGCCAGGCCGCACGCGTGGGCGCTCCCGGCCACGATGGAGCGGAACGCGTGGCCCCCGGCGACGCGCGCCGGTGCTTCACGCGATGTCGTCGTTCCATCGCCGAGCTGGCCGGCGTCGTTGTCGCCCCAGCACCAGGCGTCGCCGTTCGTGGTGATGGCGCAGCTGTGCGACATGCCGGAGGCGAGCGCGGCGAATCGCCCGCCGCCCACTGCGGAAACGGGCATCGTCAAGCGCGATGTGTTGGCGGTGCCGAGTTGTCCACGATCGTTGCCTCCCCAGCAGAAAGCGCGGCCGTCCTCCGCCAGGAGGCAGCTGTGCCGGCCGCCGACGGCGACGCGAACGCGACTGCGCGCGAC
Source organism: uncultured Gemmatimonadota bacterium (assembly GCA_946479995.1). Next base: position 2,897 of record CAMLIU010000234.1, read on the forward strand.
GGCCGGTGCGGGCGGCGCGACGACAGGGGAGGGTGCTGCGATGGTGGCCGGCCTGGAGGCGAGCGCTGTCGGCGGCGCGGCACTGGACCGGGCAGGCGATTGCTGGAGCGCCGGCGTGACGATGGCGGTCACGCTCGACGAGTCGGCAGCCGGCGCGGCGGGGGTCGGCGTGGTCGGCAGCGCCACCGACTTCGGTGCGTCGTTCAGCGCGACCGCGCCGTTCGAAACGACGAGCTGTTCGGCCGCGAGGTCGCGCGAGTGCGTGCGCACCGCACTCACCACGAGCGCCAGCACGGCGAGCGCGGCGACTCCGCTGGCGAGCGCCATCCGCCGCCCCGTGAACGAGCGCCAGGGCGCAGCCGCAGGGGCGGGCTCCATCACCTCGCGCCAGTCGATGGCCACCACCGATTCCGGCTCGGGGCGCGGCGCGCGCGCCACGCGCACCGTAGCGCTCGCCACGGGCTCCGACGCCGGCCAGTCGCGCGGCTCTTCCTTCCCCTCGAGCGCGGAGAGGAAGGCATCGGCACTCGTCCAGCGGGCGTCGCGCTCCTTCTCCACGGCGCCGGCGAGCGCGCTCACCAGCGCGGGCGGAACATCCTCCAGTCGCGTGCGCGGATCGTCGAGCTGCACGTGCTTCTGGTGGTACAGCACCGAGTAGAGCGCCTCGCCGGCGAAGGGACGCTTGCCCGTGAGCATCTCCCAGCCCAGCAGCCCCAGCGAATAGATGTCGGCGCGGGCATCGAGGTTGTCGCCGTCGATCTGCTCCGGTGCCATGTACGCCGGCGTGCCGATGGCCACGCCGTGCATGGTGAGCTGCTGCGCCTCGGCGGACATGGAGCGCGCGATGCCGAAGTCCGCCAGGACGGCGCGTTCGTCGCCGGTGATGAAGACATTCTCGGGCTTCACGTCGCGATGCACGATCCCCATTGCGTGCGCGGCGCCGAGCGCGCTGGCCACGTCGCGCAGGACGCTCGCCGCACGGGCCGGCGCGAGTGCCCCCTCGTCGCGGAGGATCTCTCGCAGTGTGCGACCCGGCACGTGCGCCATCACGAGCGCAACGCCGTTGTCGCCGAGGTCGAGCACGGCGCGCACGGGTACCACATTCGGATGCTCGAGTTGCGCCACGAATCGCGCTTCGCGCGCCAGGCGCGCCCGAGCCTCGTCATCGTCGGCGAACTGGGCGCGCACGAGCTTGATGGCCACCTCGTCACCAGAGGTGCGCTCGCGCGCGAGGTAGACCACGGCGGTGCCCCCTCGCCCGAGCTCGCGGATGATCTCGTAGTCGTCGGCCAGGGCGTCGAGGGCGGCTGGCGCTGGCTCGGCGTTCAGCATGGCGCGATGTCGGAGGAGGGCGGCGG
>CAMLIU010000235.1 GCA_946479995.1 uncultured Gemmatimonadota bacterium
AGCATGAGCGGGACGTCGGGTCGCTACATCCTCGCCAGCAATGGCGGGTTTCCCACCGACCTCGCTGCGCGCGTCGCAGCACTCGGTGGCACGCTCGAGAGCGTGCACGGCGCCGGCGGCATCGCGGTCGTGAGCGGCATCTCCGACGCCGCGGCCGCGCAGCTCACCGGAATCCGTGGCGTGAACGAAGCGCAGCCCGACCTCGAGATCACCCTCGGCTCGCCGCTCGCCGCGGCGGAAGCGGATGCATCGAGCGCCGGGGACCCAGCGATCAACAGCCAGGCGAATCCGACGACCGCGTCGCGCTACGGCTGGCAGTGGAACATGCGTGACATTCACGCCAACGTCGCCTGGGCGGCAGGCAAGCTCGGTAGCGCCGACGTGAAGGTTGCCATCCTCGACACGGGCATCGACTACGACGCGTGGGACCTCAACGGCCTCGTGGACCTCGCCAACTCCACGTCGTTCGTTCCGTCGGACAACGCTCTGCGGGCTGCGTACTTCCCTGCGCGCAACGTCATCACCGACTTCAATGGTCACGGCACCAACGTCGCCACGCAGGTGAGCAGCAAGGCGCTCGCGTTGGCGGGTGTCGGGTCGCGCACGACCCTGATGGGCGTGAAGGTCCTCGGCCGTACCGGCAGCGGCTCCCTCAGTGGCGTGCTGAACGGTATCCTGTGGGCGGCGGACCATGGCGCGGACGTCGCCAACATGAGTCTCGGCGTGCGCGGTGGCGTGCCGAAGACGGGCTTCGGCGCGTACGTCTCGCTCGTCAACCGGACCTTCAACTACGCGAAGTCGAAGGGGATGCTCATGGTCGTGTCAGCGGGCAACGAGGCCGACGACCTCGATCATAACGGCAACATCTTCGCCGCCTACTGCGATGCGCCGCACGTCGTATGCGTGTCGTCGGTCGGCCCTGCCGTCGCGGGTGACCTCGCTAAGTCCGCCATCGACGCACCGGCGTACTTCACGAACATTGGCCGCTCCGCCATCAGCGTTGCCGCGCCGGGTGGCAATGCCGACGCCGCGAACGGCTACACAGTGTCGGCGTGGCCGTGGGGCAACGACATCGCCTCCTGGGTCTGGTCCTACTGCGCCAAGGACCGTATCGCCGGCTTCACCTCCACTGGCGCTCCCGTGCTCACCGCCTGCGCAGCGGGCAACCGCCTGACGGGATACATCGGCACCAGTCAGGCATCGCCACACGTCGCCGGCCTCGCCGGCCTGCTCGTTGCCGAGATGGGCCACAACCGTCCCTCGGCCATCAAGGCCGCGATCCAGAACGCCGCTGACGACCTCGGACAGCCCGGCACCGATCCCTTCTACGGCCGCGGGCGCATCAACGTCGCGAAGGCGTTCGGCCTGTAGGCCCTGGCTACCGGCATCAATCGGCAACTGATCACTGGCAACTGAAAACGACCAGGGGCACACCGGGTGATTCCGGTGAGCCCCTGGTCGTTGACCGTGAGACGAGCAGCTGACGCGGAGCGCCGGCGAGCGTGTCCGACGAGCACGGCGGCGCAGCCGCCCGAGCGGGTCAGACCGTCAGACCTTCTGTTCGGTTCACGTCCGCGCCACCGCGTCCCTCACACCATAGAACGCCTGCGCCAGCCGTCCGATGGAGCGGTTGTAGTACAGGATCAGGAGCACGCCGAGCGCCGCGACCACCAGCACCGATGCGTGCAGGCCGCCACCCATGCCGGCCCAGGTGAGCCCCACCGCCAGCGCCAGCGCGCAGGCGAGATGCCCCACCACCGTGTAGGCATTGGCGGGCACGAGCTCCATTGGCTGCGCGAAGTTCCGCCGCGCCACCCGCGTGGCCTTGGCGAACAGCGGGAAGCCGGCCAGCCCGAGCAGCGCATAGGCCGGCAGCGTACCGGCGACGACGAACGCCACGAGGGTGAGCCCGGCCGCGCCGGCGATGAGCGGATACCACTTGCTCGCGCGCTCGACGCCCAGGCGCACCACGGCGGTGCGCTTCGACACCTCGCCGTCGCTCGTGGAATCCTGGAAGCCGTTGATGAAGAGGATCAGCGCCACGAGCACCGAGATGGGGATCGACGCCGCCAGCGCCATCAGCGGCACGTAGCCCACCTGCACGTACGCGCTGCCGCACACGATGCCCACGCCGAAGGCGAGAGCGACAGCGAGCTCGCCGAGTCCGCGATTCGCCAGCTTGAACGGCGCGCCGGTGTACACGAAGCCGATGAACAGCCCCGCCAGTCCGAAGAGGAGCACCGCTGGCCGCCCCGCGATCGCGAAGTAGAGGCCGATCGCCGTGCTGATCACCCCGAAGCCGAGCATGGCCGTGAGCAGCTCGGCGCGCGTGGCGAGGCCGCGCTGCAGCACGCGCGACCCGCCGGTGAAGCCGAGGATCGCCGTGCGATTGCGGTCGTCGGCGCCGCTCAGCTGGTCGTCGAGGTCGTTCTTGATGTTGGTGCACGCCTGCAGGCAGACCGCGGCGAGCACGGTGAGCAGCCCCCACCCCCACTGGATCCTGCCGGTCACGGCGAACGAGGCGGCCACGCCGACCGCGACGGACGCCGCGCTGATCGTGAGCGTGGGCCAGCGCACGATCTCCTTCCACACACCGAGCCGGCGCTTCAGCAGCGCCACGTCGCTCGCCTGCATCCCCTCGGTGCCGAAGTCGAGGATCGAGGGCGGCCGCCCGGCGACGATCTCGCCGAACACGCGGTGCTTCATGAAGCGCGGCGTCACGCGGATGAAGGCGAGGAGGTCCGTCTGGCCCACCGAGTCCAGGTACTGCACGATGGACGACGTGCGCATCGTGGCCAGCTTCGCGCGCTCGCGCTCCGCCGGATCCTTCACCACCTCGGCGCGTCCGGTCACTTCCATCTCCCAGCTCGTGTGCTCCTCGCCGGTGGGCGACTCGTGCATCAGCAGGGAGATCTCCGGGCGCGTCGTGACCTCGCGGATCTTCGGGTCCGACTTCATGGACGCGAGGTAGACAATGGGCCGCGCGGTCTCGTCGTCGGGCAGCCAGGCGCCGGGGTGCATCATGCGCACGCGCACCTCCTCGCCGGCGTGGGTACCCACGGCAACGCGCTTGGCGTTCAACAGCGCCTCGCGAATGCGCCGCCGAGATTCATCGATCTGGGTCGGCTGAGGAGCGGCAGGGGCGGATGCTTGCTCGGTCATGGCGGGATGGTGGTTGGGGACGGAGGAAAGATAGCGGGATAGCGGGACGGCGGAGGGGGAGAGGGAGAGAAGGGGAGAGGGAGAGAAGGGGGGAATGCAGGAAGGTCGGGAGGTCAGCTCTTCCCGACCTCCCGACCTCCCGACCGTCAGACCGTCAGACCGTCAGACCTCTAGAAGGCCACCACTCCCTCGATCATCACACCCTTGAACTTGCCACCGCTCCGGATGTCGGTCGTCGGGAAGTCGTTGTACTTCTGGTTCACGTACTCCAGCTTCGCGAGCACGTTCGGGGTCACGTACCAGCCGCCACCGAGCTGGGTGCGGTCGACCGAGATGTCGTTGGCGATGCCGGGGAGCCGGCCGTTCACCGTGTTGTAGCGGCCACCGACGTAGAGGTGGTCACTGTCGAAGCGGTAGAGCAGCTCACCCGCGTACTGCCGCAGCGTGCGGCGCTGCAGCTCGGCCGCACCGGCGCCCGTCATCGTCTCGGCGTTGCCGAAGAACTCCACGCCGCGGTACTTGATGAAGGGGTTCACCACGAACGCCGTCACCATGTTGCCCATCTTGCTCTGGATCGCGCCGGACCAGGCGTTGTCCTTCTCGGTCGACGCGGTGTTCTCGAGCACGTCGTAGTAGCGGGAGCCGGCGCGGTCACCGCTCGTCAGCGTGTTGTTCACCGAGCGATCGGTCTTGTACATCGAGCCGGTCAGACGGACGCGGAGGTTCTCGGTCGGCTTCTTGTCGAAGCCCAGCTTGGCCAGGTAGCTCGGGCCGCGCTTGCCTGGGGCCGTGACCTGTCCGCGCACTTCGCCGCCGGTGATGCCGGCCATCGCCATGTAGCCGTTGGCCCGCAGGTACGCCTCGGCACCGATCTCCGTGGTGAAGTCGTCGATGATGTAGTTGCCGACGAACGGGTTGTAGATCGCCTGGCCGTTGTCGCTGCGACGGAAGTGCGCGTCACCGTAGTTGATCTCGAAGTGACCGACCTTCAGCGTCGTGTACTTCATGATCTGGTCGAGCAGGGCGTTGTCGATCGGCGACCCGTCGATCAGGAAGTAGCCGTCCTTCACCCACGACTCCTGGTGGTG
>CAMLIU010000236.1 GCA_946479995.1 uncultured Gemmatimonadota bacterium
TTGAGCGCCGTCATCGGCTCCTGGAACACCATGGCGATGCGGTTGCCGCGCACCTTCTGCATCGCGTGCTCGTCCAGCGCCATGAGGTCCTTCCCCTCGAACCGGATGTGCGAGCCGGGCTCGATGCGGCCCGGCGGACGCACGAGGCGCAGGATGGAGAGTGCGGTGACGCTCTTCCCGCACCCTGATTCACCGACCACGCCGACGGTCTCGCCGGCGTTCACGCGGAACGACACGCCGTCCACCGCCCGCGCGACGCCGGTGTCGGTGTAGAAGAAGGTGTGGAGGTCTTCGATCTCGAGCAGTGGTTCGGTCATGGCCGATGGACGATGTCTTCCGAGACGGTCAGGGGAAGCTGCCGTGGGTCCAACGCATCCCGCAAGGCATCGCCGAGCGCATTGCACGCGAACACGGTGATCACGATGGCGAGCCCGGGGAACACGGTGAGCCACCAGAGGTCCGATACACGTTCCGCGCCGTCCTGGATGATGCTCCCCCACGAGGCCGTCGGCGGACGCACGCCGATGCCGAGATACGACAGCCCTGCCTCGAGCAGGATGACGTTGCCGACGGCGAGGGTGGCGGCCACGAGGCCCGGGCCGACGACGTTCGGCAGCACGTGCCGGAGCACGATGCGCCATGGCGGCGTCCCCAGCGCGCGCGCGGCGACCACGTAGTCGCGGTCACGCACGGCGAGCGTTTCGGCGCGCACGAGGCGGCTCACGGAGAACCAGCCCACGCCGGCGATGAGCACGGTGAGCGTGACCACGCTCACGCTTCCCCACAACGCCACGACCGCGATGATCAGCAGGAGCCGCGGGATGGCGAGTGCCGCATCCACGAAGCGCATGAGCACGGCGTCCGCCACGCCGCCCATGTAGCCGGCGATCACCCCGACGAGGATGCCGAAGCTGATCGAGAGGGCCACCGCGGAGAAGGCGATGGACAACGAGACGCGCGCGCCGAACAGCACGCGTGACAGCACGTCGCGGCTGTAGGGATCGGTGCCGAAGGGGTGCGCGAGGGACGGGGCGAGGCTGCGGAGGCGCACGATATCGAGCTGCGCCGCGGGATCGTAGGGCGTGAGCAGGGGCGCGAGGAGGGCGGCGAGCACCACCAGCGCGAGCACGACGAGCGCCACCCGGGAGCGCGCGTCGCGCAGCGTGCGGTCGAGCAGCAGGGCCCCGAACGATTGCCCCCGGGCCGGCACGGGCATCAGCTCAGCCGGATGCGGGGGTCCACGATCGCGACGGCGAGGTCCGCGAGCAGGGCGCCGATGACGACGAGCACGCTGATCGCCAGCACGCCAGCGGTGACGAGCGGATAGTCGCGGGCGCCGATGGCGTTCACCGTCGCGAGCCCCATCCCGGGCCACGAGAACACCTTCTCGATGAATACCGCCCCGGTGGCGAGGGTGGGCAGCCAGAGGCCGGCGAGGGTGATGGTCGGCAGGAGGGCGTTGCGCACGGCGTGCTGCCGAACGGCGGCGCGCCAGCTCAACCCCTTCGCGAGCGCGGTGCGCATCCAGTCACTCGGCAGCACGTCGAGCAGCGCTGACCGCTGGTAGCGCGCGATGGACGCGGCGGAAAGGACCGTCAGCGTGAGCACCGGCAGCGCGAGATGCTTCAACCGGTCGGCGAAGCGTCCGCCCGCCGACAGGTAATCGTGCATCACCGGATCCACGATGCCGCCGGCGGGAAGGATCGGGAGCCAGTACGCGAAGAGCAGCAGCGCGACGAGCGCGAGCCAGAAGTCGGGAACCGAGTAGAGCAGGAGGAGCACGCGGCCCAGCCAGCGGTCGCGCGCACCGCCGGGACGCTCGGCCTGCAGCACGCCGACGACGATTCCGACGAGGAAGCTGAGTACGAGGGCGAGGCCGGCCAGCAGCATCGTGCGCGGCAGCGTATCCGCGAGGACGTCACGCACGGGCCGGCGATACGAGAACGACCAGCCGAGCTCACCTCGCGCGGCGTTGGCGACCCAGCGCACGTACTGCTCGCCCAGCGGCTGGTCGAGGCCGAAGCTCGCGCGCCACTGCTGGCGCACCGCTTCGGTCACGCCGGGGCGGTCGAGCGCGGTGGCGATCGGGTCGCCGGGAGCGAGGTGCACGAGCAAGAAGGTGAGCGTCGTGACCATGAGCACGACGCCCACCGCCTGAAGCAGTCGACCGGCGATGTACCTCCGCACCGGTCAGGGGAGGGGACGCAGGCCGATCCTGTCGCGCGCGATCCGCTGATTCGCCGGGATGGACCAGTCGGCCATGTGGGCCCAGTACTCGTCGGCGCGCATGGGCTGCGTCTGGATGCGGCGCGCGATTCCCATCACCGTCGGTGGCTGGTACAGCCAGACGGCGGGCGCGTCCTCGATGATGATCTCGAAGGCGCGGCGCGCGTACGCGCGGTTGCGCGCCGGATCGAAGGTGGTGGTCGCACTGTCGAGGAGCGCGTCGACCACGGGATTCGAGTACGCGGCGAAGTTCGAGCCGTCCTTGGCGATCCCCGCGGTGGACCACGTCTGCTTGAACCCGGACACGCTCGGATCGGTGCCGAAGAGCGTGAGCTCGGTGTCGAAGGAGTGGGTATTCTGCTTCGCGATGTAGGTCGCGAAGTCCGTTTCCTCCAGACGCACGTCGGCGCCCACCTTGCGGAGCGCGGCCTGCAGGAGCACGGCATACTGGTGGCGGGTGGCGCTCGAGCTGGGGCTCGAGATGCCGAAGGCGAGACGGCGGCCGTTCTTCACGCGGATGCCATCCGGACCGGCCATCCAGCCCGCCGAATCGAGCAGCGCGCGGGCCGCGGTGGTGTCGTAGGGAATCTGCGGGAGCGTGGTGTCGGCGACGGCCATGCCGCTCGGGAAGGGTCCGTGCAGCGGCGTGCCGAGGGTGTCGAAGGCGTTGCGCGCCATGGCGACGCGATCGATGGCCATGGTGAGCGCGCGACGCACGGCGCGCTCGCCGAAGATGGGATGCGGGCGCGTCGGCTGCTTCGGGTCAACGAGGTTGAACGCGAAGGTCGCGTACTGGAGGTTGGGGTAGCGGACGGCGTGGCGCACGGTGTCGCCCGCGAGCCTGGCGATGTTCTCCGGGCGGAGCTGGTCGAAGATGTCGGCGTCGCCGGCGAAGAAGCGGGTGACGGCCGAGTTGAAGTCGGGTGCGAACGCGAACACCACGCGATCGAGCTTCGCACGGCCCCGATAATTGGCCGTGTCGGCGACGAGCTCCAGCCGCTGGCCCGGCTCCCACCGCGCGAGCCGGAAGCGGCCGGACCCGATGCCCTGGCGGGCGACGTCGGCCGTCTTGAGCTGGGCCGCGGGGGTGTTGCCGAGCACGTGTTCCGGCATGATCGCCACCTGGTACACCAGGTCGTAGAACTCTTCCGGCGCATGCTTGTGGAACCAGGCGACAGCCGTCAGCGAATCCCGGACGGCGATGCTGTCGATGTTCGTGACGTACACGGCGGCCGGTGAGCCGAACGCCGGATCCTTGATGAGGTTGAGGCTGTAGCGCACGTCGCTCGCGCGGACGGGCTGCCCATCGTGCCACTTCGCCTTCGGATTCAGGTGGAAGGTGATGGACATGGAATCGGGCGCCCATTCCCAGCGCTCCGCGAGACGGGGAGTGAACCCCTTGTCGCCGAGCGTGTTGAGGTCGTCACCGATCTCGGCCAGGCGATCGTAGAGCAGGTCGGTCACCTGCCGGTCGGTCATGGAGACCACGAGACCGGGCAGGAGGGTACCTACGTCGCCGGCCAGGCTGATCACGACCGTCCCTCCCTCGTCACCGGTGGCGCTCGCTGAAGGCTCTGAGCTCATGCACGCCGTCACGAGGAGGGCGGCGAGGGCGAGTGGAAGCCGGCGGCGGCGGGGGCGCGGCGGGCAGGGGGGCTGGTTCATGGCGGGGGCAGGGCAGGGGTGGCGCGGCACGAGTCGCTCCGTGAGGACGCCGCCGACGGCGGGCGGGTCACGGGCAGGGAGGGTCGCTATCTTCATGGAGGCGCGCGATCGACTGCGTCGCCCGGAAGATAGCGCGGTGGGCCTTCGCTCACCGTCCCGACTGCGAAACCTGCCAGCGCCTTCGGGCGCTCGAGACACATGACGACGACGATCCGCACCACGCCTGACACCGACGCCGACAGCTTCGTCCCGAGGCACGTGGGCCCCAGCGAGGGCGAGATTCAGGAGATGCTCGAGCTCGTGGGCTACGGCAGCCTCGACGAGCTGATCGACGCGAC
>CAMLIU010000237.1 GCA_946479995.1 uncultured Gemmatimonadota bacterium
GCCCGCTACGCGCGCGGCGACGACTATCACGAGATCATGGAATCGCGCCTGCGGGAGCTCCACGCCCGCCTCGAGCGCGACGCGGGACGCACGATCCTCGGCAAGCCGTACGTGGACACTGGCCCCCTGCTCGAGCGCGACCTTGCAAGACGCGCAGGGCTCGGCTGGTTCGGGAAGAACACGAACCTCATCGATCCGTCGCGCGGGTCCTTCTTCTTCATCGGCGCGCTGGTGCTGGATCTCGAGATGGCGACCGATGCACCGTTCCATGCGGACCGCTGCGGCACCTGCACGCGGTGCCTCGATGCGTGCCCCACCGATGCGTTCGTGGGTCCGCGTCGCCTCGATGCCACGAGGTGCATCTCGTACCTCACGATCGAACTGAAGGACGAGATCCCGGAAGAACTGCGTGCCGGCATCGGCGATCGGCTGTACGGGTGCGACGTGTGCCAGGAGGTCTGTCCCTGGAACCAGCGCTTCGCGCGTGACTTGAAGGAGGAAGCCTTCGCGCCACGGGAGTTCCTGGCTCGGAAGAACGCGCGTCAGCTCGCGCGGGAGCTGCTCTCGATGACCCAGGAGCAGTTCAGCGTCGCGTTCAGGAACTCACCGATGAAACGGGCGAAGTTGCGCGGATTGCAGCGCAATGCCGCGGTGGTGTTGGAGAACCTGCGTGCCGACGGCGTTCTCGAGGAGACGCAGCGCGCGTTCGCGGCCCGGAGCAGATTCAGGCCTTCCGGGGGAGGCGGATCGTGAAGGTGGTACCTTCTTCCGCCGACGAACGCACGGACACGCTGCCACCATGCGAGGCCACGATGCGTTCCACGATGTAGAGTCCGAGTCCCTGATGTCGCCGGTCGGTCGCCGCCGTCGGCCCTCCGACCCGGTGTCCTTCCTGGAAGATCGCCGCCAGCTGTTCCGGGGGGATGGGCGAACCTTCATTGTGCACCGACAGCATCACCTGGTCGGCCACGCCGTGAGCTGTCACCCGGATGGGCTTCCGTGGCGCGCCGTGCTGGACCGCGTTCCCCACGAGGTTCGTCAGTGCTTGCGTCAATCGGTCCGCATCCCAGAGCCCCGACAGGTCGCCGTCCGTTTCCACCTGGACGATGCTGTCCGGATACGCGGCCGCGGTCTCGACCACCACGTCGTGCACGAGCCGCAGGCCATCCACCGCGCTCCGCACGACGGGGATGGCGTCGTCGAGCCGCGTGCGCGTGAACTCGACCAGGTCCAGCACCATCTGGTTCATGCGCCGCGCGCTGCTCGCCGCGCGCGTGACGAGCGTACGATTCGGCTCCTCGAGTCCTCCCGCGTCGAGCATGAAGCGCGTGGCCATGATGATGGCACCGAGCGGCGAACGCAGGTCGTGACTGAGGATCGCGAGGAACCGCTCCTGGGTGTGCGCCACCGCCTGGCTGTAACGCGACACCGATTCGGCGATCGCCTGGTCAATGGCCTCGTTGAACCGGATCAGATCCATCAGGTCCGTCCGCGCTCTCACCGTATCTTCGGCGAGCCAGAGGCGGGTGACGCTGGCCCGGAGGGCGCGAAATTCGGCGACCATCTGTCCCACGGTGAAGCCGCTTTCCGCGCGCCCGGCGCCGTGCTCCTGCGCCGCGGTCGCGCCGCGCGTGTCGCCGGCGTCGCGCTCTCCACGCGCCTTCGCGTCCTGCGTCGAATCCGATTGCGGCCGCTCGAGGTCCGCGGCGATGACGAGGAGCATCTCCTTCGCGTGGTCCCGCAGCGCGACGACGTTCATCGCGGCGCCTTCCGGCAGGCTCCGGGCGAACGTCTCCCATTCGGCGAGAATCGGCTCGACGTTGTCACGAATGAAGTGCGAGAGTCGAGTCGCCTGCGGAGGCGGGGTCGGGCGTCGCGTGTCGAGCCCTTCGCTACTCACGGGACGGCCCTCGTCGGCTCGTCCGCCGACTCGTCGCCGGACGCGGGGACCGTGGCCAGGTAATCCACGATGGCTGCCCGCACGACGCGGGCGTCTCGATGCAGTACGAGCGTGCGCGTGGGAGCGCGAGCGGGGGAAGCCGGTCCATGGTGCCTTCGGAAACCTCGGAGCACGCTGGCCGGGGGCTCACGCGCGCTGCGCGAGGTCGCGACAGGGCGCCAAGGGGGCGTCGAGGCGGCGCCCACCAGCACCGGTCAATCTAGCGCGCGGGCCGTGCGTGCGCCGAGTCGCGCTCAGCGCGGCGGGAAGCGCATCGCCAGCTCGATTCGCCGATAGCGTGGATTCGTGCGCAGCGACGCGAACGCGGGGTCCGTGCGCAGGAAGATGAGCCCCGGATTCCGTTCGGCATACGCGTTCTCGAGCCAGGTGAGCGCCTGCGCGGTGTCGCCGGCGAGCGCGTTCAGTGCCGCGACGCGCAGCGGGTCCATCGATGGACCGCTCTGCCGGCGGTCCATCTCCAGCCAGGCGCGCCAGAAGCCATGGATCCCGCCCGTGCGGTACGCCGCGCGCAGCGCGTCGATCTCGTCGGCGCTCGCGCCGCGCAGCGCGGCCACGCGCAGCAGGTCGTGCACTCCCTCCGCCTCGCGTCCCTGCGCGATGTAGACACGGCCCGGTCCCACGGCCGCGTTGGCGCGGCCGAGCAGGATCGGGTGCAGTGGATCGAGCTGCGCGGCGCGCTGGAGCGCGGCGAGCGCGTCATCCCAGCGCCCGGCGTAGAAGTACTCCTCGCCGAGCGCGGCGCGCAGCCGCGCGTTGAGCGGGTCGAGGGCGAGGCCGCGCAGTCGCGCATCGGCGGCCAGGTCGAGCCGCCCCATCGCGCGATAGTAGTTGCCGAGGTGATGCCAGGCGTGCGCGTTGTTCGGGTCGAGCGCCACCGCGCGGCGCAGCGAGCGCTCGGCGCCCGCCCAGTCCCATTCCCAGAAGAGCTGCAGGATTCCCCGTGCGACGTGCGCTTCCCCGTTGCGCGGATCCAGCGCGAACGCACGGTCGATGGCAGCACGCGTGGCGCTCAGCCCCTCCGCCTGCGGGATCTGCCGGAAGAGGACGCGCGGCTCGAGCACGCTCGCCTTCGCCGCGTACGCGAGCGCGAAGTCGGGCTGCAGCTCGATCGCTCGGTCGAGCAGGTCGGTGGCCCGCTGAAGCCCGTCGGCGCTCAGGTCGGTGCGCAGCTGCAGCGCACGCAGGTACAGGTCGTACGCCTCCGGGTTCGTCGTCGAACGGACGCGCGGCGTCCCCTCGTGCACACGGAGGCGGAGCTCCAGTGCATCGGCGATTGCGCCCGCGATCTCGTCCTGCACGGTGAGGACGTCGGCATCCTCCCGATCGTAGGCGCCGGCCCAGATGCGCATTCCCGAATGCGCGTCCACGAGCTGCGTCGTCACGCGCAACCGATGGCCGGCGCGCCGTACGCTCCCCTCGAGCACGGCGTCGACGCCGAGCGTATCGCCGATCCGCCGTACGTCGAGCGCACGGTCGCGAAGCGCGAAGGCCGAGGTGCGCGCCGCGACGCGCAGCCCCTCGATCCGGCCGAGCGCAGTGGTGATCTCCTCACTCAGTCCGTCGCCGAAGTAGCGATCCGCCGAGGCGCCGCTGAGATCGATGAACGGCAGCACGGCCAGCGACCGCGACGGAGTCGGAGCCGCGGCCGCGGTTGACGTCGTCAGCGTGCGGCGGTGCGAAGTGCCGCCCGACGTGACGACCGCGGCGGTGATGAGCGCGAGCGCAACCCCGGCGAGTGCAGCGAGGACCGCGCGCCGCTGCCGCGTCGGGCGCGTACCGGACGCCAGTAGATCGTGCTCGAGCGCCGCCGCCGACTCGTGGCGCGCCGCTGGGTCCCGCGAGAGCGCGACGTCGACGATTTTCGCCAGGGCCGGCGGCACGTCGGGGCGTCGCTCAGCCAGGGGGACGTACCGCTCGTGCTGGATGGCGTCGAGCACGACGGCCGCGGCGTCCCCGGTGAACGGGCGCCGGCCGGCGAGCATCTCGTAGAGCACGACACCGAGCGACCAGAGGTCGGTACGGGCGTCAACCGCCTCGCCTCGCGCCTGCTCAGGGCTCATGTACGCGACCGTGCCGATCGGCCCCGCACCGCCGGTGGCGGTCAGCGCCGCATCGGCGAGCTTCGCGATGCCGAAGTCGAGCAGCTTCACGACGCCGTCGGAGGTGATGAAGACGTTCGACGGCTTGACGTCGCGGTGCACGACACCCGCGGCGTGCGCCTTCGCCAGGCCGCGCGCGACCTGCACCGCGATCTGAACCGC
>CAMLIU010000238.1 GCA_946479995.1 uncultured Gemmatimonadota bacterium
CGACGTGCTCACGTCAGCTCCTCGGCGAGTGCGACGATGATCCCCGCCGGCCCGCGCAAGTACGCGAGTCGATACTGGTCCCCGTACTGGACCACCTCGCCCACCAGCTCGGCGCCTCGGGCTTGGAGACGTGTGACCGTGTCGTCGACGTCGTCCACGGCGAACATGACCTGCCTCAAGCCGAGCATGTTCGGTGGCGGCACGGCCGGCTCGGCAGCGACGAGCGCCGGGCTGTGGTACTTCGTCAGCTCCACGCGTGAGTGGCCGTCCGGCGTGCGCATCATCGCGATGTCGGCCCTGATCCCCTTCAATCCGCAGAGCCTGTCCACCGTGTCGCCCTGTACCGGCGCCTGCCCCTCCAGGGTCATGCCGAGTGCGGTGAAGAACGCGATCGCCCCGGCGAGGTCCTCGACGACCACGCTCACGTGGTCCAGCCTCCTGATCGTCATCACCTACGATACCAGCGATCTCCGCGCTGGGTAAGAATGGTCCCGAACTCACCTTGAACGGTTCATGTCGGACACCGAGGTGAACGCGTCCGACACCCGATGGTCCAATTCCGGGAAGGTTCGCGTCAATAACGCCAGGAACTCCGCGGAGACCGACCCCCGATGATTCACCGTGCTTCCCGCGCTGTCTCACACCGCTCGGGACTCGCACTCGTCGCGCCGGAACGTGCACTCGATCGAGGAGCCAGTCCTACCAGGCGTCCCGGGGCGACGACCGAGCGATTTCCATCTGCCACTCGACGTTCCTGCGTTGCGAGCGCTCGCGCCGGCGTCGTGACTGGTTTGACGAGAACGTATTCTCGTCACGCCACGCTTTGCTCCTGAAGCGCGACCTCCTGCTCCCGATCCGCGGCGCCTTGCTCCTGATGCGTGGACACGCACTCCTGACGGACAGCGGCAGCGACTCGGCGCATCTGCGTTTGCACCTCGTGCGCGCAGGCGCGTACCGCTCGCGCGGAAAGCCGATCATCACGCCTCGTCATTGCGACCTCGTCGCTGAGACCTTCGACCGGACCGCCGCACGACGCGACTCGTGACGTCGCGGCCTGATCCTGACCGACGTGCAGCGTATCACGTCGGCCTGAGCATGCAGACCGGTCCACGACGAGGTGCGACCGAACCGCTCGCCGGACGAACCTGGCCGCTGCGAGAATCCAGGATTCGCCTCGACCGTCCTCGGCGAGCGCTCTTGCAGCCCACAAGGCGCTTCATGGCACGTACCCGTCGGTGGCCAGGCGCCGATCGCCCATGCGAACACCTCCATCGAGCGCTTCGGGCACCCGCTCCGCTGTCTCTCGCCCCGCACTCGCGTGATCACGACGCTCGCAAGTCGAGCGCTGTCGGCTCACCGGTCTGCCAAGCCGACTCCTCGAGATGCCCAGCTGCCTGACCTCTGCTCCCGAACGGTCAATCGGTCCTCCGGTCCATCGGCCCTCCACCGATTTGCGGAGCTCCCGGCGCCGTGCAATGATCTGTCACTGACCTCTTACCAGGGCGGGGTGCTCGGTGGTCTCCGCCGCGCACGGCGTGGGGCGACGAGCTAGCCCTCGGCGCCTCGGCCGCTTTCCGACGGCGTATTCCACCGTAGGCTTGCCCAGCCCAGCGGATCGGGTTCCGGTTTCAATGCGTCCCGGTTGCCGACCTCCCGTTCGAAGTGAGCGACCGTTGTGCAAGTGCGACTGCTGCCTGAAGCACCTCATCCACTCCCGCCCGGATGCCGTGCACTGTCGGCCGGACAGCGAGATCGGGCTTGATGCCCACGCGCTGCAGCTGCCGTCCGTCCGGCCAACGGACGTCGTGACCGGAGAAGTAGACTATGATCCCTCCCGGGAGCACGAAGTTCGACACATCACCATTCGCCCCGGCGCTCGGCGACCCGACAATGCGCGTGCCCGGAAGTGCGGCGGCTATCCCGAGCGTCGTATGCTCCGCCTGGCTCTGCGTCGTCTCGTCAATCAGGACGATAGCATTCCCACGCCACGCCCGCCGATTTCCAGCGCCACCGGGCAGTGTCTGCACGAAGGTCGCCAATTCGGTTTCCGAGAGTGAGGCGTCACCTGACAAGCCATCTTCGGGACGATGCCTCGGCTGCGACGGTCGTGGTTCGCCAAACCAACCCACTTGAAATTGAGGGCGATTACCCAGGCGAGGAGCCATCGACCAGAGGGTGCCGTCGGGGTAGCCCCGCATGTCGAAGACAATGACGCGCGCGCCCGCGAGCGCGTCGAGCGCACTGTCGGCCTGCTGCGGGGTGGCACGATCCAGGTCGATATATCCGATGCCCGGTGCGAGCGATCGCCACACTGGTCCGCTGCGTGGCGGGGCGTTGACGAGAGGCGCATAGGCATCCGTTCGTGTCAGCGTCAACTCGCGTGATCTTCCATCTGCCCCATGGACATCGAGCGTTACCCGGCTGCCATTCGCTCCCTGGAGTATTCGACTCCCCAGATCGCGATCGCGCGTCCAGGCAGTGCTCGACGCAAGTGTGTGTGCCATTCGATTGACATAGGCGCGCGGGGAGATCCCATCAACCGATGTGATCACGTCTCCTGCGTGTAGCCCAGTCTGGCGCGCCACCGAGTCAACCACCACGCTGGTGATCACGAGGGTGTCGCCCAGGAGCCGCGTTCTGATAGCCGGGCGTGCCGAGCCCTCCGCTACTCGCGGTGCGCTGCCAACCACGGCCGCGTGCGAGTCGTGGACATGGTGCACCATCTCGGCAACGGCCCAGCCATAGCTCATGGAATCGGCAGCGCGCTCGAAGCGGGGAATCATGTGCTCCAGGACCGCATACCAGTCGTCGTCGTACAGATGCCGATAGGCGTGGAAGTATTCCATCGTTCCCCAGATCCGATACGCGGCGAGCAGACGCCAGTCCAGCGAGGGACTGCGCATCCCGGGATAGGCCCTCGCTCTGGGCGCAGCCGCCACGAGCGTGGCGCGCGGAAGCCGCAAGGGAGGAAGAGTCGCCGTGTCGCGGACCCAGCGCAGCGCCACATCCAACGCCTCGTCTCGCCGGTCACTGACATCGGCCACGACGGTGTCAGGCAGGAACCCCACGCGCCCGTCGGACCAGAGCGGCTCGCTCGTCCGCAATTCCAGCAGGCTGCTATCGTCGAGCGCGAGCTGGGTCGTGACGACCATTCCTGCGACGTGTGCGCTCCCTTCACTGACCACGATGGCCTCGCCGGCATCACGCATCGCCGCCGCAAGCGGTGGCAACTGCGTACGCGCGTTCACGACGAAGGCGACACGTTTGGCCTGCGCGGCCGGCAGTGGCTGGAGCAGGCGATCCTCGACGATACGCCAACCTGCATGGTATGATTCCGCGGCACCTGGTGCGTCGGGGGGATAGCCGATCCATTCACGCAGTCGCTCTGCGGGGGGACGAAGGGGCGACGAGATGAGCAGCGCGCCCAGACCCAGGTCGTTCACCCCGTAGGAGAGCATGTCCGGGTGCTGCGACTCGGAAACGACGCGGAGATCGACGACCACTCGATGCGCAGCCAGCAGTCGCGGACGGAGCGCGCGGATTCGTGCAGCGAAGCGGTCGAAATCCAGGATCTGGTCGGGATTACGAACCGAAACCAGCAGGGTGCTGTCCTCGAGCGTCTGCGCGAGGTCGCCGGTCGTGGTACCAGCTGCCGCGGCGGTGGGAATCGAGGTGCGATCTCGCGCGACGACCCGGGTGAACGGATCTCCGAGGGTCGCGAAGAGCGACTGCACCGCCCGGGCGTACTCTGCTCGCGTCGTCGCCCCTCGGATCCCCGGGAGCGCTCGTACGAGGGCCGAGTCCCAATCGATCTCGTCGCCGGCCAGCCAGGGGTGGAAGAACCGCGCGGCGATCCACGCGCGTCCCACTGCAGCGAGACGTACGGCTCGGAGCGAGTCTGCGCCGTGGAGTGGCTTCCGAACGTCGACCGGCGGCGGCGGGAAATCGAAACCCTTCTGCGCGTCGAGCGCGTGAGACAACAGCGAGCTGGCAAGCACGAGGGCGAGCACAGCAACGGCGTGTCTGCAATACGACCGGAAATGCGTAAGCATTTGGCCGTCCTGAAGTGGGGCTCGTACCATACGGGCGCCCGGTCATCGTTGCAAGTAGTCACACCACGCACGTGGCGCGACGCGGCCGTTGCCGAGGTTCACCTGTGCCACCATGTTCCGCCACCCCGAAAAACGAAGTGAATCCTCGCATG
>CAMLIU010000239.1 GCA_946479995.1 uncultured Gemmatimonadota bacterium
CGCTTCGCATCCTCGTGGCGGCCCATGTCGCCGAGCACGAATCCCATGAGGTAGTACGCATCGGGATTCTGCGGATTGAGCTCGACCGCCTTCTCCAGCGCGGCGAGCGCGCCCTCGTTCACGCCGCGGTTGTAGAGCGCCTCGCCGATGTAGAAGTTGACGACGGAGCTCTGCGGGTCCAGCGCGAGGGCGCGCTGCAGGTAGCCGAGGGCCTTGTCCAGGTCCCCGTTCGTGCGCTCGGCGAGGCCGAGCTGGACGAGGGCGCCGATGTCGCTGGGGTGGTAGCGCAGCAGCGCCTCGAACTCACGCACCGCGTCGGCCGTCTGCCCCAGCAGCGCGTGCGTGCGGCCGAGCTCCCACCGCGCGTCGCGGTCCGCCGGCCGCGCCCGCAGCCGCTCCTCCAGCTCGGTAACGCGCTTGTCGTAGTAGCCGGTGTTGAAGTAGGCGATCTCGAGGTTGCGCTGCGCGACCTGCATCTTCTGGTCGAGCTCCAGCGCGCGCATGAACGCGCCGACCGCTTCCTCGTACAGCCCCTTGTTGTAGTAGAGCACCCCGAGGTTGTTGTGCGCCCCGGCGTCCGACGGATCGATCCGCCGGGCGAACGACCGCAACACGTCGCGGTCGCGTTCCGAGGTGAGACGGGGCATGATCACGATCGGACGCTCCCTAGGCCACGCGCACCGCGCGCAGGATCGCCTGCAGCGACGCCGGGTCGGGGAGCAGCAGGAAGAAGCCGCGCAGCCGCTCCTTCACGTCGGTCATGTAGAACTCGCTCTCCACACAGAACACGTAGTCGCGGTCGCTGCCGAACTGCAGGTAGGCCGTGGTCAGCACCGCCGTGCTCATGTCCACGGCGAGGCTCGGCGGCGACGGGAGCAGCATCATCCCCATGAAGTCGCTCAGCGCGTTCATGTAGGCGCTGCTGAGGATGTTGCCCGCCTCCTTGATCGCCGACTGCTCCATCTCGCCGAGGTCCGCTGACGAGCCGTGCGGCCGCTTCAGCATCAGCTCAGCGAGGCGCACCGCCGTCGGCTTGGGGAAGACGAGCAGCGTGCGGCCCGTGAGGTCGCCGAGCATGTGCATCAGCACGGCGGCCACCGGCTCTTCCGGCGCCGACACCTGCGGCGGTACTTCCTCGAGGCGCGAGACGTTGATCGTCGGCACGCTGATCATGATCGTGCTGTTGATCATCTGGGAAAGCGCCGTCGCCGCGTGACCGGCGCCGATGTTGGCCACCTCACGCAGGGCATCCAGCTGCAGCGCCTTCAGGGTGCGGACGTCGTCCATGGAAGTTCCGTTAGAGAAGACTGCTCACGTCGAAGATCAGCGCCGGTACCCCGTCACCGAGGATGGTGGCGCCGCCGAACACGCCGAGTCCGTCCCGCACGCCGTCGAACTGCTTGACGACGATCTCCTGCTGGCCGACGAGCGCATCCACCACGAGCGCGGCCCGCCGCTCGGCCATCTCCACCACGATCACCTGCTCCAGCTCTCGGGTCGCCTCGCCGGGATGCTGCACCAGCTCGCGCATGCGGACCACCGGCAGCACCTCCTCGCGCAGCATGAGCACCTCGCGCCCCTGCACCGAGCGCACGATGGCCGGCTCCAGCTCCACCGTTTCGCGCACGTGGGTGAGCGGCACGGCGTACGTCTCGTCGCCGATGCGGGCGAGCAGCGAGCGCACGATCGCCAGGGTGAGCGGCAGGCGGAGGGTGACGGTCGTGCCTTCTCCCTGCACGGTGCGGATGTCCACCGCACCGCCCAGGGAGCGCACGCGGTTGTAGACGGCGTCGATCCCGACCCCACGCCCCGAGAGGTCGCTGACGGTGTCGGCGGTGGAGAATCCCGGGCGCGCGATGAGGCGAAGGAGCTCCTCGTCGGTGAGGTCGGACTTGTCCTCGTCCACGAGTCCGGCGGCCCGCGCCTTCGCGAGGACGCGCGCGCGGTCGATGCCGCGCCCGTCGTCGGTCACGCGGATGGCCACCGCCGACCGGTCGCGCGTCGCGCTCAGGGTAAGCCGCCCCTGCGGGTTCTTCCCCTGCTTCCGGCGCGTGTCGGGCGTCTCGATGCCGTGGTCGATGGCGTTGCGCAGCAGGTGGACGATGGGATCGCCGACTTCATCGAGCATCGAGCGGTCGAGCTCCACGTCCTTGCCCTCGATCGCGAACTCCACCTGCTTGCCGACGGAGCGGGCCGCGTCGCGCACGAGGCGCGGGAAGCGGTCGAACACCTGCCACACGGGCACCATGCGGCTGGTCATGATCTCGTCCTGCAGGTCGGCCACGAGGCGCGACGTCTGGGCGACGGTCTCGGTGAGTGCCGGGTCGTTGATCGCCGCGGCGAGCTGGTGCAGCCGGCCGCGCGTGATCACGAGCTCCCCGATGAGGTTCATCAGCGAGTCGAGCCGCCGCAGGTCGATGCGGACGCTGCGCTGGCCTCGCGCGGCGCTGGCCGGTGATGCTGCGGTGCCGGGCGAGACCGGAGCCGCCAGCGTCGCCATCGCCGCGTTCACCGGATCCACGCCCGGCGCGACGACCGGCTTGTCGCCCACCAGCACCTCTGCCACGTCGCCAGCGCGACGGAGCACCGCCTCCACGTCGTCGGCGTCGCGGTCGGTGCGGAGGCGCAGCGCGAAGTCGTGGTCGAAGGCGTCGGCCTGCATCTCCTCCACGGTGGGCGAGCACGCGATCACCTCGCCGAGCCCGCGCGCGGCCTGCACCACGAGGAAGGCGCGCACGCCCTTGAGCGGCGTGCCGTCCACGAGGCGCACGCGAACGGGAAGGCCCGCGCCGTCGGGCATGGCAGCCTTCCACGGGGAGAGCGGTGCCGGATCCGGATCCGCGGACGGCTCGGTCCTCGTGCGCCTGCGCTTCGTCCCCTTCGCTCCCTTCACCCGCGTGGCGGGCGCGGGCGATACCTGGGGCTCGCTGGCCTCCGTGGATTCGGCGCGCAGCAGCGCGACGAGCGGCGCCACGTCCACCTCGTCGTGGCCGGCCACCGCCGCCTCGATGGCGCCCTCCAGCACGTCGGCGGAGCGGAAGAGAAGGTCCATCAGTCGCTCGTCGATGTCGCGCACGCCGCGGCGGACGCCGTCGAGCAGCGTCTCCAGCTCGTGCGACAGCGACGCGACGGCGGTGAACCCCATCGTCGCGCTCATTCCCTTCACCGTGTGCACGGCGCGGAAGATCGCGCCCACGGACTCCGCATCCGCCTCCCCCCGCGCCCCGGCGCGCTCGAGCGCGAGCAGGGCGTGGTTGATGGCCGAGACGTGTTCGCGGCTCTCGGTGAGGAACAGCTCGGCGTACTGGGCGCTATCCAGAACTCACCCCAGCACGCGCTGCACGGCCTCGAGCACCCGGCTCGGCTGGAAGGGCTTCACCACGAAGTCCTTCGCGCCCGCCTGGATCGCCTCCACCACGAGTGCCTGCTGCCCCATCGCGCTGCACATCAGCACCCGCGCATTCGGGTCGATCTTGATGATCTCGCGAACCGCGTCGATTCCGCCCATGTCCGGCATCACGATGTCCATCGTGACCAGGTCGGGCCTGAGCTGCTTGAACTTCTCTACCGCCTGCACGCCCGTCTCCGCTTCGCCGACGACCTCGAACCCCGCCTGCTGCAGGATGTCGCCGACCATCGTGCGCATGAAGATGGCGTCGTCGCAGATGAGAACCGTATGACTCACTCGTTGCCCCCCTAGAGCAGGACCTGCGTGATCAGCATGTGAATGTCGAGTAGGACGACTACCTCACCCTCGAGGTGTCCAAGGCCGCGCACGAGCCCCCCGCGCGCGCCCCCTGACGCCTCCTCCACCGGCTCCGGAGCGACGTTCTGGACGTCCTTCACTTCGTCCACCGCCGCGCCCACCAGCCGCGCGCCATGTTCGATGAGGATGATCGAGCGCGCCGCGCTCCCTTCGTCCGGCGCAGGCGCATCGGGCTCCAGCCGCGCCGCGAGATCCAGCACCGTGACGATGCTGCCGCGCAGGTTCACCAGCCCCTGCACGTGCGCGGGCGCGCCGGGCAGGCGCGTGGCGCGGCGCCACGGGATGATCTCGCGCACGCAGTCGATGTCGCAGCCGTACACCCGCGGGCCGACACGGAACAGGAGCGTCCGCGTCGCCAGGGACGGTTCAACGATCGTCGTCTCGGAAGAAGCCAAAGTGATCCAGCGGGTCGGGGCCGAAGCTGC
>CAMLIU010000240.1 GCA_946479995.1 uncultured Gemmatimonadota bacterium
CACGCCTGCCGAGCGACGCCAGCTCGGCGCGTGCGCCGTCGATGGAGACACCTGGGGCGAGGCGACCGAAGACGGTGATGGCGGGCCCCTCGCGCGGGGACCGGTCGGCCACCTCCGGCCTGAACGGCATCCACAGCTCGTGCGCGACGGGGAAGGCGTAGCCCTCGGGCATGACGCCGACCACGGTGGCGAAGCCGCCGGCGATACGGATGCTCCGCCCGACGATGTCCTGGCGGCTGGAGAAACGGTTGCGCCAGAGGTCGTAGCCGATCACGGCGACAGGCGAAGCGCCAGGTGCCTCGTCGGCCTCCGTCAGGACGCGTCCGAGCAGCGGCTTGGCGGGTGCGATGCGAAATGCCGAGGCGGTCAGCTCGGCCGTCGCCACAGGGCGCGCCTCGCCGTCGTCGGCGAACACGTTTCGCGTGGCATCGGTGAATGCGCCGATGTCGTCGATCGAGTGCGCCGATTGGCGCCAGAGCATGAAGTCGTGCAGCGCACGCGGCTCCGTCCGATTGGCCTCCGCGTCCCAGAGGCGGAGCTCCACGATGCGATCGCCGCCGGGCAGCGGGAGGGAGGGGAAGACGACCAGCCGCACCATCTCGAAGGTGAGCGTCCCGAACCAGATGCCGAACGCCATCGCCAGACCGCCGACGATGGTGAGGCCGGGATACTTGCGCAGCATCCGTCCCCCGAGCCGGAGGTCCATCATCACGCCGGGGACCCACGACATCCACCGAGCCTCGCGGGCCTCGGCCCTGTATTGCCGCGGGGCGCCGAAGGCCAGCCGCGCCTTGCGACGCGCGTCCTCGAGGGTAAATCCCTCGCGCACGTGCTTCTGCGTTTCCATCTCGAGATGGAACGCCAGCTCCTCGTCCAGCTCGCGGTCCACGGCGCCGGTGTGCACGAGCGCGCGCAGGCGCTTCCGCCACCGATTCAATAGATGCGTCACGGGTGTTCGTCTCGATGCTCAGGTGCTGCGGAGGATCGCCTCGACCATGTCCACGTAGCCGTGCCAGCTGGCGACCTCGTCACCGAGCGCGCGCCGGCCGGCGCGGGTGAGCTCGTAGTACTTCGCGCGGCGCCCCTGGTCGGTGGCGCGCCACTCGCTGTTCACCCACCCCTTCTCCTCGAGGCGCTGCAGGGCGGGGTACAGCGAGCCCTGGCCGACGCGCAGCGCATCGCGCGAGAGCTGCTCGAGGCGCTGGGCGATGGCCCAGCCGTGCATGGGCTGGAGCGAGAGCGCCTTCAGGATCAGGAGGTCGAGCGTGCCGCGGAGGACGTCGGGCTGGGAGGTCGCCATGGCGGGCCGTACGGGGAAGGGTAGTGTCGAGTTTCGACACCACGGTATGCGGCCTGGTGTCGAATGTCAACAATACGCGGCGGAACGCTTCAGTCCCGTGGACGCGTGCCCAGCCGAGTGACATGGTTCCCGGGCCCGAACGACAAGGGGCGCCCTGATGCAGGGCGCCCCTCGTCGCTCATGACCCGGTCGCCGGCCTACCGCGACGCCGCCGCGAGGCGCCGGATTTCGCCGGCCATCGTCCGTACGCGCGCCGCGTCCTTCGCTCCGGCGACATCGCGGTCCACCTGCCGCGCGAGTGCGTTCAGTGCCGTAGCGCGGGCAGCGCCAGACTTCGTCTCCGCCATGTCGAGAGCGGACGAGATTGCCGCCGTTCGCGCCGACGCCAGTCCGCCGTTCCGCACCAGCTGGTCGAGATACGACCGCACGACGACGAACGCCGGCGGCCACGTCATCTTCGGCTGGCTCTGCGGGTTGTAGTCGTCGAAGCGCACCAGCTTGGCCGCGGCGAGCTCGTTCGCCGACAGCTGTTCGCTCGGCGTCAGCTCCAGGATGTCCATGCCGCGATCGAGCTCCGACGAGAAGACGTAGCCGTTCCAGTAGTACGCCCCCCACGAACCGCCGATGGTGCGGCCACCGGTCCGAGCCTCGGGGCTCCCCGGGGGCGGCTGCGGGCCGTCGATCGGCCGCGGCGGATCGATGGAGCCGCGGTCGAAATACCCGATCTCGAAGGCGTTGTCAGGGTTGGTGAAGTCCATGATGCTCACGCCGCCCTGGTACCAGCCCTGCACGTACAGGTCGCGACCGGGCACCGGGATGATGCCGCCGTTGTGCGACACGCAGTTCTCCTCGGCCGACTGTGCCGACGGCAGCTTGAAGTAGGCGCGCTGCGTCTGCTTCCTCTTCGCGTCGAGCGTGATCACCGTGTTGCCGCCGAGCTCGATCATGCTCGTCGCCTGGCACATCGGGCCCGTGCCGCCGCCCCACTCGTCGGTCTGGATGATCTTCGTCCCGTCGTTGCTGAACGCCGCCGTATGCCGGCCCTGGAAGTTGTTCGTGTCGGTGAGCGCGTCGAGGCGGACCGGCTTCTCCGGGTTCGAGATGTCGACGATGATGGAGTGCGTGGAGCAGGAGGCGGCGAGCAGGTTCATCGCCGGGTACGCCGTCACGTCGTGGCAATTGTGCGGACCGGTCGGCATCGCCGGATCCGGTGCCGGACGAGTGCGGCCGGCCGCCTGGCGGCGCGGGTCTTCCGGTGCGCAGAACTGCGTGCACTCCCCGCCGCCATCGAGGCCGGTGAAGATGCGCGCGCCGGGAATCACTTCGGCCTGCTCGGGGTGATCCAGCGGCACCCTGATGATGTCGAGCTGGAAGAGCGAGTTCGTCGGATCGGCCGGGTCCGTGCCGTTCCTGCAGCCGGCGAGCTCAGTTTCCGGCCGCGCGGACTGCTGCCCCGACACGTAGAGGTAGACGATCCGCGGATCCTTCGGGCTGGGCACGAGGGTGTGCGTGTGCGAGCCCTTGCAGGTCTGCACGTTCTTCACGAGCTTCGGCGCCTTCGGGTTGGACACGTCGAAGATGCGCACGCCGGCCATGTGGTCCTTCGGATCCTGCACGCCGCCGTCGCCGCAATCATTGCGGTTGCCGGCGCCCTCGGCGGAGAGGAAGAGCAGGTGGCCGACGATGGTCGGATCACCCTGCGACGTGATGCACTTCGTAGCCGACACCATCACCGGCCTGGCGGGTTCGGCGACGTCCCAGATCGTGAAGCCGGCGAAGTTGGCCTGATAGACGTAATGTCCGCCGAACGCGAGGTCGGAGTTGATGAACTTCAGCCCGACCGCCGAGTCGAATGCCGCCGGCTTCTTCACGAACGACACCTGCTTCATGTTGCGGATCGCAATGCCCGCGTCGTAGCGGCCGGGCCTGAGACCGCTACGAGGATCCGTGCTGGTCGGATACGTCTGTGCCGACACCATGGTCGGCACGACGGTCGTCGCCAGCAGCAGGACGAGGCCACGCATCTTGTGCATCGATACACACTCCGGGGGTGGGGACGAAGGGCGTTTCACCTTGGGGGGAGCTGCGACAGCAGGCGCCTCATGATGCCGATCTCGGCGGTCTGCGCCGTGACGACATCGTTGGCGAAGACATTGGCATCCACTTCCTGGCCGGCGCCGGGAGACTTGAACAGGTCGTCCACCATCCTGATCGCGCCAGCGTGGTGCTTGATCATGCCGGTGAGGAAGAGCCGGTCGAAGGCAACGCCCTTCGCCTCGCTCATCGCCTGGAGCTCCTCGTCGGAGAGCATGCCCTCCATCCGCATGTGGTGCCAGGATGCCGTGTCCGGGACGAACTGCCCGTAGCGGCGGAGCCACTGCTGCATGATGATGATCTCGGGCACCTGCGACTGGTCGATCTTCCGCGAGAGCTTGAGCACCTGCGGATTGGCGCCATTCGTCTCCGCCATCCGCGACATCACGATGGCCTGGGCGTGGTGGGCGATCATCCCCTGCATGAACTCGACATCCGCCCGCGTATAGAGCGCGCCGCTGGGGATGACGATCTCCGGGCCCATGCGGTGCTTGCCGTGATCCATCCCCGCCATTCCGTCCTGTGCAGAGGCGCGCGACGAGGCGCCGGCCAGCACGCAGAGAACGGTGAACGCGATCAGGGGACGAGGCGTCATCATGACGAATGTGCTCCGGAAGCAGGCCGAGCTCGTGGAGAGAGCCGGGAGGGAGTGGCGGGAGGGACGCCCACGATCACTCCCGGAATACGTGGCGAGCTTTCGAGGCGTTGACGAGTCGCGGCAGGACCGAGGGAATTACTAGCGGCAGGGCTCGGCGTTGGGGGCGCGCGGCGCGCCCGGCGTGAAACGCAAT
>CAMLIU010000241.1 GCA_946479995.1 uncultured Gemmatimonadota bacterium
TCCTCGCCACGATCCCGCTGTTCAGCGGGCTGCCGGAGGAAGAGCTGGAGCGCTTTGCGGAGCTGACTCGCGAGCGCTCGTATCCCAAGGGAAGCGTCATCCTGTTCCAGGACGATCCGGGTGACTCCCTGTTCGTCCTTCGCGCCGGCCGCGTGAAGGTCGTGCTCATCGGCGAGGATGGGCGCGAGGTGATCCTCGGCGTGCTCGAGCCGGGGGCACACTTCGGCGAGCTCGCGCTCATCGACGACCAGCCGCGCTCCGCGCACGTGATCGCGATGGAGGACGCCCAGCTGCTCGTGCTGCGGCGCGAGGACTTCAGGCGGCGCGTGGAGGCGAACCCGACCGTCGCCTGGGCGCTGCTCACCGAGCTGTCCCGCCGCCTGCGGCGCGCCGACGTGAAGATCGGCGGCCTCGTGCTCCTCGACGTGCCGGGCCGCATCGCCCGGCTCCTGCTGGACCTCGCGGACGAGACCGGCAGCGAACAGATCGAGAAGCCGCTCACGCACCAGACCATCGCCCAGATGATCGGCGCCAGCCGCGAGACGGTCTCGCGAGCGATGAAGGAATTCCAGGATGCCGGCCTCATTCGGGTGGAGCGGCGCCGCATCTCGATCGGTGACCGCGACGCTCTGGAAAAGCGATCGCAGGTCCGGATGTGAGCCTGGTCACGCCGGGACGGTGACAATGTCTCTGGCAAGCGGTCCCGGCGTTGCGACATGTTGCGCGGTGACCTGTCCCCGCCGCGCCCGATGAGCCTCAGCCTGCGATTCTGGGGGACCCGCGGCTCCATTCCGAGCCCGGGGCTCTCGACCGCGCGGTACGGGGGCAATACGCCCTGCATCGAGCTCCGGACGGGCGACGGCCGGCTCGTCATCCTCGACGCGGGCACGGGCATCCGCGAGCTGGGCCGTTCGCTCATCGAGCGGTCGAACGGCGATCCCATCACGGGCGACATCTTCCTCACCCACGCGCACTGGGACCACATCCAGGGGCTGCCCTTCTTCGCCCCGATCTTCCGGAAGGGGAACCACTTCACGATCTGGGGCTCGCGCTCGCTGGAGACGAGCATCGACCGCGTGGTGCGCGACCAGATGTCACCGGTCGTCTTTCCCGTGTCGTTCGAGGAGCTGCAGGCCCGGATCGACTTCCAGGAGCTGTCAGAGGAACGTCGCACGGGGCGCGGCTTTCACGTGTCGGCCATCCAGGTCCGACACCCGGGTGGCGCACTGGGGTACCGGTTCAGCGACGAGGCCGAGGACAGTCGCGCGCTCGTCTACGTGTCGGACAACGAGCTCAGCCCGCTCGCGAGATACGACGACGCGCCGGACTGGCGAGCCCGCTTCGTGGACTTCACCCGCGGCGCGGCCGTACTCGTGCATGACACCATGTACACGGCGGACGAGTATCCCGGCTTCGTGGGGTGGGGACACTCCACGCACGAGGACGCGGTCTCGCTCGCCATCGAGGCCGGCGTCGAGCGACTCGTCCTCTTCCATCACCGACCCGAACGCACCGACACGGATGTGGAGCGGTGCGTCGACCGCTGCCGGGCAATGGTCCGGGAGCAAGGCGCGGCACTCCAGGTCCTCGCCGCCGCCGAGGGAATGACGCTCGATGTCTGAGCAGGGAGGCAGCAGATGAACCGAATTATCCGACTGACCATTGCGCTGGCAGCGACCGCGGCGCTCGCTGTGCCGACGACGCTGGCTGCCCAGGCTGGCGGGCAGGCCGTAGTCGTGGCGCCATTCAACGTGCACGAGGCGCAGCGCGATGCGCGCGATTTCCACGGTGTCGGGATTGCGGTCGCCGACCTCCTGGCGGCCGACCTTCGCGCCGGTGGGGTGAGTGTCGCGGAGCGCGGACCGGTGCAGCGTACCATGGCGCTGCAGCCGCGAGGCCGCGACGGCCTGCTGGGGCGGCAGGGCGCAGTGGCCGCGGCGAAGGTCCTCGGCGCGCAGCACGTGATCTATGGCGGCTTCGCCGCCGATCAGGCTGGCAACGTGCGGCTCGACGCGCGTGCCGCGAACGTGGGCAGCGGTGCGGTGGAGGCCACCGAACGCCTGCAGGGACATGGCGACGAGATCCCGGCGATGGTGCACCAGCTCGCGATGCGTCTCGCCGCCGGGATGTCGGTGACGCTCACGGCCGGTGCACAGCAGGGATCCTCGCTCCCGCTTCGTGCGCTGGCCGATTACGGCAAGGCACTGGAGGCGCTGGACCGGGGCGACCGGGCCGGTGCGCGCGCCCTGCTTCAGGCCCTGGTGCAGGATCATCCCGACTTCGCGCCGGCGCGAGCCGCGCTCGCCGCCGCCGGCGACCGTTGACGCAGGGCCTGACGGTCCGCCGATGAAGCCACTGCTGCTCACCGCACTCGGCCGCACCATCTCCGCGGCACCGCTCGGCCGCCGCGGAGACGATGTGGAGGTGCGGCGCATCCCTGCCCTGCCCACGGCACGCGCGCTCGACCAGGATCGCCCCACCGTGATCATGCTCGATCGGGCGCTGCTCGGCAGTGCGGGCGAGGCGACGGAGCGCCTGGAGGAGCTCGCCGCGGTGGCCTCGCTCGTCGGCATCGGCGAGCCGGGTGAGGTCGAGCCGCCCGACGCGATGCCGATGGAGCTCCTCTCCGGATACCTCGCCGGCGATGCGCCGGTAGCCTCGGTATTCGCCACGCTGCACGGCGCCTTCCGCCATGCGGCAGCGCTGCTCGCGGCGCGGCGCGCGCGCACCGAAGCGGAGGAGCGCGCAAAGGAGCTCGCCGAGCTGACGGCGATCGGCGTGGCGATGGGAACCGAGCGCGACCTCGGTACCCTGCTCGACCTCATCCTCACGCAGGCGCGCCGCGTCACGACGAGCGATGCCGGCTCCCTGTACCTGGTGGAGCGCGACGAGAACGGCGTGCCGAAGCAGCTGCGCTTCGCGATGGCGCACAACTTCTCGCTGCCGGCGATTCCCTTCTCGTCGTTCACCGTCCCGATCGACCACACGAGCCTTGCCGGATACGTGGCCTCCACGGGCGAGCCGCTCGTCATCGGCGACGTGTACCTGCTGCCCGACGACGTGAGCTACCGGCAGAACCGCAGCTTCGACGACGCCTTCGGCTACCGGACGCGCTCGATGCTGGTGCTCCCGATGCGGTCGCACCGCGACGAGATCGTCGGCGTGCTGCAGCTCATCAACCGCAAGCGCACGCCCGAGATGCGCCTCCTCTCCGACGAGATCGTCGAGCGCGAGGTGCTGGACTACGACGAACGCTGCGTGACGCGCGCGACGGCGCTCGCCTCGCAGGCCGCGGTCGCCATCGAGAACGGCCGGCTGTACGAGGACATCGAACGCCTGTTCGAGGGGTTCGTCACCGCCGCCGTCACTGCCATCGAGTCGCGCGACCCGACGACCTCCGGTCACTCGGGCCGCGTGGCCACGCTCACGGTGAAGCTCGCCGAGGTGGTGGACCGCTCGAGCGACGGTCCCTACCGCCACGTGAACTTCACGCGCGAGCAGCTGCGCGAGCTCCGCTATGCCGGCCTCCTGCACGACTTCGGCAAGGTGAGCGTGCGCGAGCAGGTGCTGGTGAAGGAGAAGAAGCTCTACCCGCACGACCTGGAGCTCATCCGCCACCGCTTCGCGTACCTGGTGCAGCGCGCCGACCTCGATTTCGAGCGCGAGCGGGCGAAGCACCTCCTGGAGCGCGGCCGAGACGGCTACGACGAGCTCGTCGCCACGCTGGACGAGGAGCGGCGCCGCCAGCATCGCGAGCTGCGCTGCTTCCTCGAGCAGATCGCCATCGCCAACGAGCCGACCGTGCTGCCGGAAGGCAGCTTCGACGCGCTGCATCGGATCCGCGAGCGCACGTACGTGGATTTCGATGGGCACGTGCGTCCGTTGCTGGAGGATCACGAGCTGCAGTTCCTCATGATCCGGCAGGGGAACCTGGACGACCAGGAGCGCCGCGAGATCGAGTCGCACGTGACGCACACCTATCGCTTCCTCGAGCAGATCCCGTGGACACGGGAGCTCCGGGCGATTCCGCAGATCGCCTACGGCCATCACGAGAAGCTCAACGGCCGCGGCTACCCCAATGCGCTGCAGAGCGGCGCGATCCCCGTGCAGACGCGC
Source organism: uncultured Gemmatimonadota bacterium (assembly GCA_946479995.1). The sequence goes on from CAMLIU010000241.1 coordinate 4,117, forward strand.
ATGATGACGATCGCCGACA
>CAMLIU010000242.1 GCA_946479995.1 uncultured Gemmatimonadota bacterium
GACACGACGGCGGCGCTCGTCGTCGAGCCGGTGCAGGGAGAGGGCGGGGTGCGCGTGCTCGATCCGGGGTTCCTGCGCGAACTGCGCGCCATGACGAAGGAGCGCGACGTGGCGCTCATCCTGGACGAGATCCAGTGCGGGCTCGGACGCACGGGGACGTTGTTCGCCTACGAGCAGGCGGGAATCGAGCCGGACCTCCTGACGCTGGCCAAGCCGCTCGCGGGCGGGCTGCCGATGGGCGCCATCCTGATGTCGGAGGAGATCGCGGCGACGATCAAGCCCGGCGACCACGGGACGACGTTCGGCGGCGGGCCATTCGTGTCCTCCGTCGCACTGCACGTGCTGGAGCGGCTGGCCGATCCCGCACTGCTGGCGCACGTGCGCGAGGCGGGCGAGTGGTTCGGCGAGGAGCTCAACGAGATCGCGCATCGCACGAGCCGCATCCGCCAGGTGCGCGGCGTGGGCCTCATGTGGGGAGTGGACGTGATGGGGACGGCGGCGCACGTCGTGAGCGAGGCGCTCGCGCACGGGCTGCTCGTGTGCTCGGCGGGGGACTACACCGTGCGCCTCCTGCCGCCGCTGGTGGCGACGCAGGACGAGCTCGCGCGTGGACTGCAGATCCTGGAGGGCGTGCTCTGATGGCACCCGATCTCATGGTACGACGCGCGCGGCCGCAGGACGCGGCAGCGATCTCGCACCTCAACAACACCTTCGCCAACGAAGGACGGATGCTGAAGCGCACGCCGGAGATGGTCTCGCTGGCGATCGACGACTACGTGGTGGTGCAGAACAGCGCCGGTGCGCTGCTCGCCTGCGGGGCGCTCAAGGAGTACTCGCCGAGCGTGGCGGAGGTGGCGGCGATTGCCGTGTCGCGCGACGCGCACGGCAAGGGACTGGGGAAGGCGATCGTGCGCGCCGTGGAGGACCTGGCTCGCAAGCGGGGCATCTACGACGTGTTCGCGCTCACCCTCCAGCCGGAGTTCTTCGCGGCGATCGGCTACGAGCGCGTGGACCGGGCACGCTATCCGGAGAAGATCCGGCGCGACTGCCTGGCGTGCGCGCGGCGCTTCGCATGCAACGAGATCTGCTTCGCGCGCAACCTGATGGCCGAAGCCGAGGTGAGCCGGGCGGCCTGAGGCACTCGCGTGCGCAGTCGATGCGCCGGCCCGCATGGTAGATTGTCCGTGGCGCACGCCGAGGTGCGCCACGGACTTTCGCTTTCGTTCGGCCTTCGATTCCACATCCCGCTCGCCATGCGTCGTGTCCTGCTTTCGCTCGTCGCCCTCGTCGCCCTCGTCGCCCCGCTGACGCTCCACGCGCAGTACGACCGCGCCACGGCCACCCGCCCGAAGCTGGTGGTGTTCATCACCGTGGATCAGATGCGCGCCGACTACCCGGACCGCTGGGCAGCCCAGCTGAGCGGGGGTCTCAGGCGACTGGCCACGCAGGGCGCCTTCTTCACGAATGCGTTCCAGGACCACGGCGTGACGGAGACGGCGCCGGGCCACTCGGTGACGATGTCCGGACGGTTCCCGCGCTCGACGGGGATCCTGCGCAACAGCGCGGGGGTGGAGGATCCGCAGGCGCCGCTCGTGACGTCGCGCGATCCCGGTGCCTCGCCCTTCCGCTTCCGGGGTTCGGTGCTGATCGACTGGATCAGGTCGCGCGATCCGCGCGCACGCGCCCTCTCGGTGTCACGGAAGGATCGCGGCGCCATCCTGCCCCTCGGCCGGGCAAAGCAGAGCGTCTTCTGGTACGCCACGTCGAACGGCGACCTGACGACGAGCACCTATTACGCGGATACCCTTCCCGACTGGGTGAAGCGCGTGAATGCGCGACAGTTCCCGCAGCACCTCGCCGGCGCGGCGTGGACGCTGATGCGCGATGCACGCGACTACGCCGAGGCGGACAGCGTGCCGGTGGAGAACAACGGGAAGAGCTTCACCTTTCCGCACGTCCTGCCATCCACGGCGGAAGGGGCGGCGCGAGAGCTGCCGTACACGCCGTGGATGGACGAGCTGGTCGTCGCCGCGGCGCTGGAGGGGCTCCAGACACTCGGGCTGGGGAAGGGTCCGCAGACCGACGTCCTCGCCGTGTCGCTGTCGGCCACGGACTACATCGGGCATCGCTACGGTCCCGACTCGCGCGAGCAGCACGACAACATCCTGCGACTCGACCGCACGCTGGGAGTCCTCATCGATTCCCTGTACAAGCTGCGCGACTCCTCGACGATCGTCTTCGCGCTCACGGCGGATCACGGCGTGACGTCGTTCCCCACGTTGACGGCGCAGCGCACCCACCGGCCGGCCGTGGCGAGCTACGACCTGCGGCCAGCGCGACGCGCGCTGCGCGACATGCTCGCCGCGGCGAACGTGGACACCGATGCCGTGACGCTGGATGGACCGCTCGTGTACGTGGACCGCGGCGCATTCGCCAGCGCGCGGGTGGATCCGGAGCCGCTGCTCCGCCGCTTTGCCGACATCGTGCGTCACGCGCCGGGGATCGCGCGGGTGACGCGAGTGCGCGACCTGGCGACCATGGACACCGCGCGCGACGACGTGGCTCGCCGGTGGGCTCACATGATTCCGGCCGATTCACCGGTGCAGTACGTGATCACGCCGGTGGAGGGATCGTACCCGGTCGGAGCCACCGTCGCTGAGCACGGCCTGCCATACTACGACGACGCGCACGTGCCGGTCATCCTCTACGGCCCGTGGATCAGAGCCGGCCGGTACAGCGAGCGGGCGCTCGTGGCCGACCTTGCCCCCTCGCTGGCGTGGATCGTGGGCACGCCGCCAACGGAACGGGTGGACGGACGCGTGCTGCGACGCGCGATCGTGGACAGCCCCTCATCCCGGCGATGACGGCGCCGCGCCGCGTGCGCGGACTGGCCGGCCTTCGTCAGGCGTTCGACGAAGTCCGGTTCGGCGCGATGCGCACCCTCAACCTGCGCCTCTCCATGCCGAGCGCGCACGAAGCGGCGACGCGGGTCGAGCAGTGGCTGCGGCAGCACCAGGTGCAGCAGTCTGGCGAGGTGCTGGTCATCACGGGGCGCGGCAACGGCAGCGAGGGCGGGGTGGGCGTGGTACGCGAGGCGAGCATTCGCGTGTTCCACGAGCTGCGTCGCAAGGGGGTGATCGAGGGGTTCGAGGAGCACACCGCGGGCTCGTTCGTCATCACGCTAGCGTCGATGCGCGCGCTGCTGGACGCCGCGCCGCGGCGGCGCGAGCAGACGCCGGTACCGCCACCCGCGGCGCCCGTGACGCTCGCGGCGCTGGATGGCGAGACACGCCGACTGCTGCGCGACCTCGCGGAACGCTCGCTCGACGCGCTCGGGGTGCGCGACCGGGCGCCGTTCATGGAGACCGAGATGCTGCGCCTCTTCGGCTCGCTGGCCGCCACCGTGCCGCCGGGGCCGGACCGCGAGCGGCGGCTGCGCGTCGCCGTGCAATCAGCGATGAGCGAGTACGAGTAGGTGCAGACGTACCTCCAGTTCGCGCTCGTCACATTCACGTCGGTCCTCTTCATCGTGGACCCGATCGCCGTGGTGCCGACCTACCTGGTGATCACGCAGGGGCAGACGACCGACCAGCGGCGCGCGACGGCGCGCCGCGCGTGCGTGGCGGCGGCCGTGCTGCTGATCACCTTCGCGCTGGCGGGGCGCGGGATCTTCAGCCTGTTCGGGATCACGATGCCGGCGTTCCGGATTGCCGGCGGCCTGATCCTGTGGGTGGTGGCGATGGACATGCTGCACGGCACGCGGTCCACGCAGGAAGGGACGGCGGAGATCACCGAGGGGCGCGCGAAGGAGGATGTGGCCCTCACGCCGCTGGCGATGCCGATGCTCGCGGGGCCGGGGGCGATCTCCACCGTGATGGTGCTCGCGGGCCAGGCGCGCACCACGCCGCAGCAGATCGCCGTGTACGCGTCGATCCTGCTGACGATCGTGATCTCGTGGCTCACGCTGCGGGTCGGCGAGCGGCTGGTGGTGCGGATGGGGCAGACGGGCATCCGCGTCATGACGCGCATCATGGGCCTGCTGCTGGCCGCGATCGCGGTACAGTTCGTGATCACCGGAGTGCGCGAGGCGATGGGCCAGTAGCGGCGAGCGCGAC
>CAMLIU010000243.1 GCA_946479995.1 uncultured Gemmatimonadota bacterium
GCGGCGGTGACGGGGGCGTTCAGCTGGGGAGAATCGCTCGTCCGCTTCTTCATCGACGCCGGCGTGGGAAGCCTCATCGGCCTCCTCGTCGCATGGCTCGTCATCCGCGCGGTGCGGTGGACGAACGACGCGCTCGCCGAGGCGCTGCTCACCCTCGCCGCGCCGTACGTGGCGTGGGTGACGGCGGAATCACTGCACGTCTCCGCGGTGCTCGCGTGCGTCGCCGGGGGCGTCTACCTGCAGCAGCGCCTCTCCACCGCGGTGGGGCCGGCGTCGCGGCTGCAGACGCGGGCGATCTGGGAGCTGGTGACCTTCCTCCTCAATGCGGCGATCTTCCTCCTGCTCGGCGCGGAGCTGGTGACGCTCCTCGAATCGGTGCCGCGCGGTTCGCTCCGCGCCATCCTGACGAGTGGCGCGATCGTGACGGGGGTGGCGATCGCGGTGCGCCTGCTCTGGGTCCCGCTCATCACCTTCGCGTCGCGCCTGAGCAGCGAGCGCCGGCGGCGCGGCCCTCGTCCGCGATGGCGAGCGCTCTTTCTGGTGTCATGGACGAGCATGCGCGGCGTGGTGACGATCGCGACGGCACTCTCGCTGCCACTCATGCTGGCGACGGGCCGCCCCCTGCCCTATCGCACCGAGATCATCCTCATCGCGATGTGCGTGATCGTGCTGACGCTGCTCGTGCAGGGGTTGACGCTCAAGCCGATCATCCACGCGCTCCGCTTCGAGCCGGAGCAGGTGCAGCTCGCCGAGGAGCGCCTCGCGCGCCGCGAGGCGACGCGCCGAGGGGTGGAGGCGCTGGAGGACCTCGCCCACGAGGAGTGGGCGGACCCGCGCGACGTGGAGGCGCTGCGCGCCGAGCAGCGCGACCGGCTGCGGATGACCGAGCAGCACCACGGCAGCTTTGCCGGCCGCCGCCGGCTCCGGCTCGCGATGATCGCTGCCGAGCGCCGCATGCTCGTCCGCCTCCGCAATGAGGACGCGATCTCCGACGAGGTGCTACGCGAGCTCGAGTACGAGCTGGACCTCGAAGCCGTACGCGCGGGGGCGGATCAGGAGCAATGAGCTGGCCACGTCGTATCCGGCAGCGCACGAGTGGTCACTCCCTCAGCAGGGCTCCTCGCCTTGTACGGCTCCGTGGCGAGTTGCTGCGCCTGCGGCAGGGCTCCTCACGGCGTACGGCTCCCTGCCAGGGGGAACGCAGATCAACGCTGATACTTCAACAGCCTGATCAACCGCAGATTCAAGCCTCGGGCGGGCCCCGGCGCGACGAGTCCGTCCCCTACAGCCCCAAAGGTCTTGTTCTTTATTGGGAACGGCCTCGGGACGCTATTCGGTGCGAGGAGCTCTCTCTCGCACGAAAAGATCTGCGTTGGATCAGGCAGCTAAAGATCTGCGCTGATCTGCGTTCTCATTCGACGGGGAGCCGTGCGCCGAGAGGAGCCCTGCCGAGGGGCACCCACTGACGACACGGAGCCGAAAACGGATCGGGACAGCGACTCAGCCGCTCCGCTCCAGCGCCGCCGGCGTCCTCGTCGCCCCTTCGTCGAGCCGCTCGGTGCGGCTCAGGCGCTCGACGTCGATGGCGATCACTCCCTCCGGGCCGTTGGCGAAGATGCTGGCGAACTTCACGTCCCAGCGCACCTCGTCCCAGAGGTAGGAGGTGCGCGCGGTGACGCGCGTCGAGAACGTCTGCTCGAGGGCGCTCACGAACACGAGGAACTCTGCCTGCGAGGCCGCGAGCTCCTCGGGCGTCACGCCGGCCAGCGGACTGTCGGCGGTGACGGGATGCACCACCGTCCAGTGCAGCGTGAACATCTCCACCGAGCTGCGCTCGAGCGCGAGCTCATGGAAGTTGCGCTCTCGGACACCGCCGAAGTCCTCGTACCGCACCAGGTTCACGCGCACGTGGACGTCGCTCAGCTCCCCCGGCTGGAGGTTCACGATGCGGAACATCACGCCGCGTCCACCCTCGTACGGCGCGACGATGGCGGAGTCGCTGAAGCCCAGGCGCATGCGCGGGCGCGTGAGGCGCGCGATGATCAGGCCGAAGGCGACGACGAGGGTGATCGGCCCGGTGAACGACTCGAAGATCGTCAGCCAGTTCGCCGTCGTCCCCACCGGATGCATCACGCTGCTCCCCGTCGTGGTGAAGATGCCGACGCTGTAGCTGAAGGCGCGGATGAACGGGTCGGTCACGCCGAGCTGCTCGCTGCCGGCCAGCGCTGCGCTGCCGAGCGCGCGATAGCCGATGGCGAACACGCCGTTGATGAAGAGCAGGATGCCGAGCATCCAGAGGATGAACGCCGGCCAGCTTGCGTCGAGCGCGGCATGATAGAGGCGCGCCGCGCGCTGGGCGCCCAACCCGTATTTCCGGCTGTTGGGCGTGCCGTCGCGGTTGAGGAAGCGGCCGCGCACGGCCTGCGCGACGACGTGGCCGAAGCCGAGGTCCCCCGGTTCGGATGCTTGTGGCGGAGGTGGAGTTTCTGGGAGGGGTGCAGTCACGCGGCGCGTGGAAGGCGGAATCAGGAGGGCGATCGAGGCCAATGATCCGCTGTCGGCGGGCGCGGCGCAAGCAACGCTGCGCGCCACTGAGCCGCGACAAGCGGTATGACGGTGATCAGGGAATTCCCCGACAGAAACGACCGGCTCCCTGACTCGCGCCGGATCCTGATCCGTAGCAGCCTGAACTCCGGCACGGAAGTGGCGCTGTTGTGGAGGATACGCCCTCGCGACACTTGTGCCCGCCGCAGGATCGGCCACGCGGTCGGGGCAGGACTGGGCCCACTCCCGCCGCACGGGGCTTCCCGCCCTCCAGAAGTATCCGATGGACCCTGATTATCAACTCCTCTTCCGCTCGGTCCCCGGGCTGTACCTGGTCCTCACTCCCGAGCTGGTGATGGTGGACGCCAGCGACGCGCGCCTGCACGCGACGATGACGCGCCGTGAGGACATCGTCGGCCATGACCTGTTCGAGATCTTTCCCGACGATCCGAACGACGCCTCAGCGACCGGCGTCGCGAACCTGCGCGCCTCGCTCGACCGCGTGCTCCGCGACCGCCTTCCTGACGTGATGGCGATCCAGAAGTACAGCCTTCGCCGCCCGTCCGCTGACGGCGGTGACTTCGAACGCCGCTTCTGGAGTCCGGTCAACGTTCCCGTGCTCGGTCCCGACGGCGACGTCCTGTGCATCATCCACCGGGTGGAGGACGTGACCGAGTTCGTGCGCGCCATCGCCGAGCTCTCGCCGAGCGCGAGCGAGTCGAGCGACGCCGCGGCGGCGGAATGCCGGCGCAGATCGGATCGCGTGGCGGCCACGGTGTTCCGGCAGGCGCAGGACATCCAGGAGTCGAACCGCCAGCTCCGCGCTGCCAACGCTGCCCTCGCCGTCGCTCACGACGAGGCGCGTGCCACCGAACGCCGCACGCGCGAGATCCTCGACAGCATCGGGGACGCCTTCTTCGCCGTGGACGAGGAGTGGCGCTTCACCTACGCAAACCGCGTCCTCGAGGAGATGTGGGGCATCCCGCGCGAGTCACTGCTCGGCCGCCACCTGCTGGACGCGATTCCGCAGCTGCGCGGATCCGAGCTCGAGGAGCAGCTCGCACGCGTCATGCGCAAGCGCGTGTCCCTCATGTACGAGGCGCGCTGTGTCGCGCTTCCCGGGCGATGGATGAACGTGCGCGTCTTCCCCGCCGAGCACGGGGCCTCGCTGTATTGGAAGGACATCACCGCGCGCCAGCGGGCCACCGACGCCGTCCGTCTGCTCGCTGAAGCCGGCCGGGTGCTGAGTGACTCCCTCGACGTCGACGCCACCCTCCACGCGGCGGCCCATCTGATAGCGCCCGGTCTCGCCGAGCTGTGCCTGATCGACGTGCTGGACTCCTCCGGCGGGATCCGGCGCGCCGTGCGCCTGCACGCCGATGTCGAGCAGGCGGCACGCGTGGATTCCGCCGAGTCGCTCGGCGGCAGCGGCGTCCCGTTCACGGTGATGCGCTGCTTGGCGTCGCAGCACTTCACGTGGTCGCCGCCCACCCCGATCACCCGCTTGATCGTGTCCTCGCCGTTCCATCCCTTGAAGACCACGATGTCGCCGCGCTCCACCG
>CAMLIU010000244.1 GCA_946479995.1 uncultured Gemmatimonadota bacterium
TCGGCCGCAACGGCGCGGGAAAGAGCACCATCATGAAGCTGCTCGACGGCTCCCTCGCGCCCGATGCGGGGGAGATCGTCCGGCAGGTGGGCGTCACCGTCACGCGCCTCGAGCAGGAAGTCCCGGACGACGTCGAAGGCACCACCTTCGACGTCGTATCCGCTGGACTCGGTCCGTCGGGGGAGCTCCTCGCGCGCTACCACCACGCGAGCCGCGTCGTGGCCACCGATCATGGCGACCGTGCGCTGCGCGAGCTGTCGCGCCTGCATCACGAGCTCGACGTCGCCGGCGCGTGGGAGATGCAGAACCGCGTGGACACGGTGCTCCAGCACCTCGGCCTCGATCCCGATGCGGATTTTCGTCGGCTATCGGGCGGCCGTAAGCGCCAGGCGCTGCTCGCCCGCGCGCTCGTGCGCGAGCCCGACGTCCTGCTGCTCGACGAGCCCACCAATCACCTCGACATCGAGGCGATCGAGTGGATGGAGCGCTTCCTCGTGGACCAGGGCACCACGCTCGTCTTCGTGACGCACGACCGCGCCTTCCTGCGACGGCTCGCCACGCGCATCGTGGAGCTCGACCGCGGCCGTCTCGTGGACTGGGGCGCGGACTACGACACGTATCTCCGCCGCAAGGAGGACGCGCTCGCCGCCGAAGCGAAGGAGTGGGCGGAGTTCGACAAGCGGCTGGCGAAGGAAGAGGTGTGGATCCGCACCGGCATCCAGGCGCGACGCACCCGCAACGAGGGACGCGTGCGCGCGCTCGAGGCGCTGCGCGTTGAGCGGAGCGCGCGTCGCGAGCGCACCGGCGTGGCGAGGCTCCAGGCGCAGGAGGCGGAGCGGTCGGGGAAGCTCGTCGTCGAGGCGCGCGACGTGAGCTTCGCGCGCGGCGATCGCCCGATCGTGCGCGACTTCTCCACCACCATCATGCGCGGCGACCGCGTGGGGCTCATCGGCCCCAACGGATCGGGGAAGACGACGCTGCTCCGCCTGCTGCTCGGCGAGCTGCCGCCTGATTCGGGAACCATCCGCCTCGGCACCGGCCTCGAGGTGGCGTACTTCGACCAGCTGCGCGAGCAGCTCGACCCGGAGCGCAGCGTGCTCGAGAACGTGGCCGACGGCGCCGACTTCATCGAGCTGCACGGTGCGCGGAAGCACGTGCTCGGCTACCTGCAGGATTTCCTCTTCTCCCCCGATCGCGCCCGCACGCCGGTGCGTGCGCTGTCCGGGGGCGAGCGCAATCGCCTGCTGCTCGCGCGGCTGTTCACGCGCTCGTTCAACCTGCTCGTGCTCGACGAGCCGACGAACGACCTCGACATCGAGACGCTCGACCTGCTGGAGGAGCTGCTGCTGGAGTACGAGGGAACGCTGCTGCTGGTGAGCCACGACCGCGACTTCCTCGACCAGGTGGTGACGAGCACGCTGGTGTTCGAGGGAAATGGGCGCGTGGCGGAGTATGCGGGCGGCTACACCGACTGGGTGCGCCAGCGTCCGGCACCCGCGGCGCTGCCGGCGCCGAAGAAGCCCGCACCACCCGCTGCAGCGGTACCGCCGAAGACAGCGAAGCCGAAGAAGCTCAGCTTCAGGGAGTCGAAGGAGCTCGCCGAGCTGCCGGATCGCATCGATGCGCTGGAGGCGGAACGCGAGCAGCTCTACCTGGCGCTCTCCGATCCGGCGCTGCTGCGCGATGGCGCCGCGGTCGCCGAGACCCGAGCCAGGCTTTCGGCGCTGGAGAAGGAGATCACCGAGGCGACCGAGCGGTGGGAGGCGCTGGAGACCATCGCCGCCGCGCAGTGAAACACGAGGGGCAGCGTGCATGCACGCTGCCCCTCGACCGTCATCCGTTCACTCGGTCATCCGGTCATCCGGACCTGCAGCCGATCAATAGAACTGCCGGAGCTGCACCTGTCCGTTGCCCGCGCTCACGCCGTAGAAGCGCACGTAGTCGCCCGAGCGCAGGTTGCCGAACCGGTTGAGGTCCGCCTGGCTCAGTCCGGACGGAAGGGTGACGGTGATCCGCCCCATGCTCCCCTCGTCTACCGTGAACCAGCCGTTCGCACGATCCACCTGGCGCACGGTGCCCTGGTAGGTCTGTGCGTTGCCGGTGGGACCGTACACGCCGCCGCTGGACGACACCGACTGCGTGACCTGGATGGTGCTCGCGTAGTAGCTGCCGTTGCCGGCGTCCTGCAGGGTGGCGACCACCTGGTCGCCGCGCTCGAGCGCGGTCACGGGGTAGTTCTGGTTCTGGTAGATCACCTGGGTGTTGTTGTCGTAGCGCACCCAGATGGTCTGGCCGTTGGACTGCTGGACGCCGACCTGCTGCGAGCGGGTATCCACGCCCGTGATCGCACCCTGCAGCTGGTTCCCCTGACCCCCGCCAAGCACGCTGCCGAGGATGCCGCCAAGGCCGCCGGTGTTGGCGCAGGCGGTCATGGTGGCGAACACCGCGGCGGCGGCGAGGTGATGGGTGAGGCGTCGTACGATTGCACTGGTCATCCTGAGCTCCTCGATGGCTGCTCGGCGCGCCATCGCGCCGGCTGCCCACGGATAAGGCAACGGTGGTGCCTCGACCCGTTACAGCGGCCGTCAATTAGTCAACATATTTATTGACAATCGAACCGGACGGCGTAGCTTCCAGGGGTCGCTTCAGGAGCTCACATGGACGCCATCGCGCTGGGTCGGCGCTTTCTCGAGAGCACGCGGGGGCAGGTGGTGCTGCTGCTTCGGCGCGGAGCGCGGACGGTGGAGGAGCTGGCGGAGTCGCTCGGGCTCACTGACAACGCGGTGCGGAGCCACCTGGCCGCATTGGAACGTGACGGCCTGGTCCGGCAGGACGGGGTGCGCCGAGGGGCGGGGGTCGGGAAGCCCGCTACCATATATGAGCTGCACCCGGATGCGGACCCGCTGCTGTCGCGCGCCTACCCGCCGGTGCTGAAGACGATGCTCGACGTCATGCTCGAGCATCTTCCGTCGGAGCGATCGGAGGCGATGCTGCGCGAGGTGGGGCGCCGCTTGGCGGCCGGCGTCGGCGGACGGGCTCAGGGGTCGGCGGCGGCGCGGACCGAGGCGGCGGCGAACGTGCTCCGCTCGCTGGGCGGGGACGTGGAGGTGGTGGAGGAGGGGGGTGGCCTCGTCATCCGCAGCTCGGGGTGCCCGCTTTCGGTAGCGGTGGCCCATACGCCGGAGATGTGCGCCGCGGTGGAGACGCTGGTGGCCGAAGTGTCGGGGGAGCCGGCGCACTCCTGCTGCCAGCACGGGCACAGGCCGCGCTGCTGCTTCGCCGTCGGGGCGTCGAGTGAGAGCGTGGCAGAACGCAAAAGCTCTGGCGATCTGCACGACGTCGGCTGAGAGGCCACCCCGTCACCCTGTCCGAAGGGGCTCGGACACGACTACCGAAGGCCAGAAGCGGCGAGGCCATTTCCGGACAGGGTGACGGGATTCAGCAAACCCGTCCGCATGGCTCCGGCATTGCCAATGAGCGGGGTGCTGCATCGGGCAATTTCCGCCCGATCCGGTGTCGACAATGGTTCGGCGGGCACGATGCTCACGAGCCGAACCGGATCCACTCCCCGTACCTGAGCCCTGAATGCGACTGCCGACGACGGCGCGCTCGAAAGCGAAGACGCTCATCCCGCTGGCGGCCGCGAGCCTGATGCTCGCCGCGTGCGCCGGCGAGGCCACCGCCCCGGTGGCCCCGACGCTCCGCACCCAGGAGCGCACCTCGCCGTTCGTTCCCACCGATGCGCAGCGTGCGCTGGTGGGTGTGGTGGACGGCGTCTACACCTTCAACATCGATCCGACGCAGACGCAGATGCTCAAGCTCGGGGCGAGCGGGTTGTACATCCCCGCGAACTCGATCTGCGCGCTCGGTTCGTCGAGCTACGGCATCGGCACGTGGAACGACGCCTGCGAGTCGCAGACGCGGCCGATGACCATCACTGCGGTCGTGCGCAACGCGGCGACCGATCATCCGAGCGTGGAGTTCCAGCCGGCGCTGCGGTTCAGCCCCACGAAGCAGGTGTGGCTGTACATGGCGGTGACGAACCAGGCGACGCTGGACAACACCAAGGTGCTCTGGTACTGCA
>CAMLIU010000245.1 GCA_946479995.1 uncultured Gemmatimonadota bacterium
GCACCTCGACGAGCTCGCGCGCCGCGTTCTCGCCGGTGAGCCGCAGGAAGATCTGCTCCAGACCCTGCGTGCCCGCGTCGGCGCTGCGACGGAGGTCGTCCATCGTGCCGCAGGCGCGGATCGTCCCCTGGGCGATGATCGCCACCCGGTCGCACAGCGTCTCCGCGACCTCGAGCGTGTGCGTGCTCATCATGATCGTGTGCCCGCGCCGCGTGTACTCGCGGAACAGGTCCTTGAGGATGCGCGCCGCCTTCGGGTCGAGCCCCACCATCGGCTCGTCCACCACGATCACCTCCGGCCGGTGCACGAAGGCGCTGGAGATGATGAGCTTCTGCCGCATGCCGTGGCTGTAGCTCTCCACCAGCTCGTCGCGCCACGGCTCGAGGTCGAACAGCGCGAGCAGCTCGCGTGCACGATGCTCCACTTCCGGCCCTTCCTGGTCGTACAGGCCGGCCACGAAGCGCAGGAACTCGGCGCCGGTGAGCTTCTCGTAGATGAACGGACGGTCGGGGATGAAGCCCAGCCGCATCTTCGCGCCCACCGGGTCCTTCGCGAGGTCGACGCCGGCAATGGTGATGCGGCCGCTGGTGGGACGCAGGATGCCGGCGATCATGCGCAGCGTCGTCGTCTTCCCGGCCCCGTTGGGACCGAGGAAGCCGAACAGCTCGCCGCGCGGCACCTCGAGGTTGATCGCGTCCACGGCCGTGAAGCTGCCGTACCGCTTGGTGAGCTGCTGAAGGCTGATCATCAGTGAGCGGAAAGCACGTCGATGTGCAGCGCCCCCATCAGGCGCAGCAGGTCGGCCTGGCGGCCGAGTCCACCGACGGTGAACCGGAGATGCGAGGCATCGGCGGGGAACTGCCCGAAGGTCGGGTCCACCGCGACCCACTTCTGTAGCCAGACTTCCGGCCAGGCGTGGTAGTAAAACTTTCCATCCAGGTACGTGAGCCCTGCCGCCACGCGGGCCGGAATCCCCGCCGCGCGGGCCAGCGCGACGTAGAGCTGCGTGTGTTCGTTGCAGTCGCCTTCCCGCGCATGGAGGGTGGCGATCGCGCTCGGCACCCCGACGGTGATCTCCTTCTTCAGCGAGTCATGCACCCACTGGTTGATGCGCGTCGCCACGACCCGGGGGTCGGTCTCGCTGCCGCGAAGGCGACGCGCGAGCGCCTGGATCTCCGCGTCGCGCACTTCCAGCAGCGGCTCCGCATCCAGGAAGAGCGCCATCATGCCGCTGCGCGCGCCCCGGGGGAGCCGATACGCCGCCTGCAGCGCAGACGAGTCCTCCCGCGTGACGGTCAGCGTGTCGCCCCTCAGCTGCTGCCGATACCCCTTCACGTCGAAATCACCGAGCTCCACTCCCGACAGCACGACACGGAGCTGGCGAAGGTTCGATCGCAGCGGCTTCCGCGCGCTGATGGCCGTCGTCTCGTAGATGTCCCGGTCAGCCGTCACGATCTCGCCGCGGGATGTCTCATCGGCCTTCCAGTTCTGGAACGCCACCTCGTACGGCCGCGCCTCGAGGGTCAGGCCGAGCAGCTGCGAGACTCGGACGACGTGGCCCTGTGCATCCACCCAGCCGTCGAAGCCGGCCTTCCCCTCCGACGTGGACGAGAGGCGCCAGGCACGGATGGTGTCCGGGAGCGCTCCCTCCCACCGCCTGGTCACGGGATTCATCACGCTCGTGTCGTGGACGACGAACATGCTCTCCGCAGCCACCGACACCTTCATGTCGCGGGGCGCCATCGCGATCGGGTCGAATACCGGCAGCACGTAGCTGTCGCCGACCTTCGGCTGTTCGCTGAGTGCCACGGCGAGCGGCATCAGGGTGGGCAGCAGCACGGGGCCGTCGAGCGCGATCCGCTGGGTGTCCACCGCCACGCCGCGCGTTCCCCCGACGACGAGCACCATCGTGTCGTTCGCCACCCTGCCCGAGGCGCGGATCGGCGCGAGGTCGGCATCCACGTCCAGCGTGAAGCTTCGCACCCGCAGCGCGCGGGAGAGCTGCGCCGCCGACCGCGCGCTCGCGCGGTGCACCTTGCCGGCGATCGGAAGGTCGGCAACGAGATAGTCCACCACGGTGATCCCGCCGTCAGTCGTGTCTACCGTGGACGACGCAAAGCCGATCTGCCGTCCACCCTGCAGCACCGCGTAGTACTGCGCTCCCGGCGTGACGCGCATGCCGGCTTCGGCCAGGCGCTCGATGGGGGGACGGAACAGCTCACGGTGCACGAGCATGCCAAGGCCGGCAATCCAGAGCGCCAGCACCCCGGCTGCGATCGCCGCGCGACGACGGGATTTCGTCATGACTTCATCACCGGTGCGAGCGCGAAGCTCAATGCCTGCGCCTCGTCCTCGTTCTCCGCCACTACCGTGAGCCGGCGGGGAAAGGGCGCCCGGTGCCGCATCAGCTCCTCGGCCATCAGCGCCGCGCTGTCCTCCAGCGCGAGGTTGCCCGCGCCGAGCCCGAGCGGCGGCACGGCCACGCGCTCGAGCTGCCACTCCCGGACCCGCTCCAGCGCGCTGCGGAACGCGCGCCGTACTCCGTCGCGTGATACGCGCTCGGTCGGGCTGCTGACCACGGCGTGCACGAGCAGCTCCACCGGCAGGTCGCCCGCACCGGTCACCACTGCCGCGCCCACGGGGAGGGGCTCGGCCACACGAAGCTGGCTGAGGAGTCTGGGACCGCCGGCCTGCTCCAGCCGGCGGAGCAGGGGAGTGGTGGCGTCGAGAGTCGCGGTGGAAGGACGGATGATGGCGTTTCCTTCGAAGAACGCGAGATCCTCGACGCGCACCTCGATCATCGGCGTTGCGCCTCGCGGGCTCGCTGGTAGGCGGCGGCCGCCTCGTCCGGGCGGCCCATCCTGTCGAGGACGATTCCGATCGCCTTCAGGGCACGCTGGTGCGTCGGCTCCAGCGCCACCGCCGAGCGATACGCGCCCAGCGCGTTCGGAAGGTCGTCGATGCTGTTGTACGCCTCGCCCAGGTAGTAATGCGCCGCCACGCGCCCTGGATCGCTCGCCACCGCCGCCCGCAGCGGTTCGATCGCTTCGCGCCACCGCGCCCGCTTGCAGAACAGCACGCCCAGCTGCAGCTGGACTTCGGGATCGCGATGCGACGTGCGGGCGGCTCGGCGCAGGTCCGCCTCGGCGAGGTCGAACTTGCCGCGCTGCATGTAGAGCGCGGCGCGCGCGGACAGGATCTGCACGTCGTCCGGCACGACCTCCACTGCCCGACCGAGCTCCGCGAGCGCGCCTTCGAGGTCGCCACGCTGGGCGATCAGCTCGGCGAGCATCGCGCGGGCGTCCAGGTTCTTCGGCTCCCGTGCGATCAGGGCCCGGATGTTCGCCATCGCCGCGAAGGTCTCGCCGCCGGCGAGCAGGTCGCGCGCCTGCTGGAGGGCGTCGGGCTCGGCTGGCGACGGCGCGATGCGCTCGTCCGCCGCATCGAGCGGCAGTTGATGGTCGGTGGCGCCGCTCTCGTCGGCGAGGGGGGAGTGAGGCGTGCCGGCGTGGCCAGGCTGGGGGTGCAGCATGCTGCGTCTCCTGCGGTGTGCGTCAGTTCGACTACTGTGTCTGCGTCAGGCGAGCGCGAGGGTCGTCTCGCCGTTGATCCACTCCAGGTACTTCGCATTCCCGGCCGTCACGGGCAGCGCCAGCAGCTCCGGCACCTTGTACGGATGGAGCTCCTCGAACGCCAGCTTCAGCGTCTCCAGCCTCGCCGACCGGGTCTTGAGCAGTACCACGACTTCCTGCTCGTCGGCCACTTTTCCCTGCCAGCGGTAGAGCGACCGCACGCCGGGCAGTACCGACCCGCAGGCAACGAGACGTCGCTCGAGGAGGGTCTGCACGAGCTTCACGGCATCGTCGGTGTTCGCGAGGGTCGTCATGACGACGATGGCGTCGGTGTGGGGCATGCGGAACGGAGCGAGGCGAGGTGAGCAGGAAGGCCGGCGGCGTCACGCGACGCGGACCGGATAATCTAACGACGACGTCCCGCGACTTGTCTCCCCCGCGTCCGACAGCGAGCTTTCCCTGGTTATGGCAGAAGACGCACTGATCGTCCGCGGAGCCCGTGAACACAA
>CAMLIU010000246.1 GCA_946479995.1 uncultured Gemmatimonadota bacterium
CGGCCATGTTGTCGTACAGGTTCTGCATGGCCTCCTGGTTCGCCTCCATGCGCTCCACCTGCGAGTCGGCGACGAAGACGATGCCGTCCACTCCCTTGAGGATGAGCTTCCGGCTCGCGTTGTAGTAGACCTGGCCCGGCACCGTGTAGAGGTGGAACCGCGTCTTGAAGCCGCGGATGGTGCCGAGATCCACCGGCAGGAAATCGAAGAACAGCGTACGCTCGGTTTCGGTGGCGAGCGAGATGAGCTTGCCCCGCGTGTCGGGCTGCACCTTGCCGTACACGTGCTCCAGGTTCGTCGTCTTGCCGCCGAGTCCCGAGCCGTAATACACGATCTTGCAGTTGATCTCGCGGGACGCGTAGTTGATCATCGACATGGCTGTCGTCTCCGATTACTGGAACAGCTTGTCGATTTCGTCGTCCGCACCGGCCAGGAGGCCGGGGGCACCGCCCTGCTCCTGCGCCGGGCGACTGAACACCTGCTCGAACAGCCTGGTCAACTCTTCCACGGTCTGTTTCATCTTGAGGCGTACGAGGCCGAGTGTCGTGCGGCTGTCGAACAGCACGACGAGGATGAGTCGCCGCGCGACGTCCGCCAGGTACATGGACTCCTTCTCACCCTGGTGGAACAGCGAGTTGAAGTCGCGCTCGCCGATCAGCTTCGCGAGCTGGTCGTTCGCGCTGAAGTCGGCCGCCGTCAGGGTCGCGAAGGCGGTCGAGTCGAAGCGGGGCTGCTCGCCCACGGTCGCGACGAGCTGGCCGCTGCGGTCGACGAGCAGCGCGCAACGCGCGTTCGCGTCGTCGAGGAAACGTTGCAGTGCCTGCGTGATCGCGGCGAAGTCGTCTTCGGTGAACGACCAGCTCGCGCTGCCTACGGCCATGGGGGTGGTAACCTAATCGAGGTAAGCTTCCATTCGCCGCAGCAGCGCTTCGCCGCGGCGTCGGAGCGCGGGTCGCGGCTCCCAGTTCACGTACTCGCCGAGCAGCCGCGTCGTCTCGACACCGGGTTGTCCGGCCAGGTAGCCGAGCGCGGCGAGCCGACGAACCGGAGACCGGTGAAAGAGCTCCCGCCGGCTGCGCTGGACCTGCGTACCCCAGACGACCAGACCCGCCGCGAGGCCACCGAAAAAGCCCGCCGCGGCGAGCCGGCCCCGTCCCACCCCGCTCACATCGCCCTCCGGGCGGTCAATGCCTGTGCGATGGTCACCCCGTCGGCGTACTCGAGGTCTCCCCCCACGGGGAGTCCGCGGGCGATGCGGGTCACGCTGAGAGGGTAGGGAGCGAGCTGGCGCTGGACGTACAAGGCGGTTGCCTCCCCTTCGAGACTGGGATTGGTGGCGAGGATGACTTCACGCACCTCACCCCCGGCCACGCGACGCACGAGCTGCGGAATGGTGAGGTCGTCGGGCGTCACGCCGTCGAGGGGCGAGAGGCGTCCGCCCAGCACGTGGTACTGCCCACGATACTCACCGGCGCGCTCGATGGCGCCGATGTCCGCCGCTTCCTCCACGGCGCAGATGAGCGCCGCGTCACGACGTGGGTCCCGGCAGATGGAGCACAGTTCCTCCTCCGTCAGGTTGAAGCAGCGCGCACAGGGACGCACCCGTTCTGCCAGCGCGAGCAGCGAGTCCGCCAGGCGCCGGCTCTGCTCGGGTGGCTGCTTGAGCAGGTGGTAGGTGAGCCGCAGCGCGGTCTTGCGGCCGATCCCCGGCAGCCGCGACAGCTCGCCCGTGAGGTCCTCGATCGCGGACACGGCGTGCCGCCTAGAACGGCAGCTTGAACGGCAGCGACATGCCCCCGGCGAGCTTTCCCATCTCCGCCTGCTGGACCTCCTGCGCCTTCTTCTGCGCTTCGGTCACGGCAACGAGCACGAGATCTTCCAGCATCTCGACGTCCGCGGGGTTCACGACGGACGGATCGATCCGGATGGAGCGCACCGTCCCCTGCCCGGTCGCCTCCACGGTGACCATGCCACCACCGGACGAGGCGGTCACGGTCTGCTGTGCCAGCTCGTCCTGGATCTTCTGGAACTTGCCCTGCATCTCCTGCGCCTGCTGCAGGATCTTCATGAAATCGGCCATCGCTACACGACGTTCGGGTGACTCGAAAAGTACCCGGTCGCGCAGCATGCGGGCAAGCGAGCCGCGACGTGCGTGCGTCAGTCCACGAGGTCGAGATCGAGCGCGTCGATGGCCGCGCCGAGCACCGGATCGCGACGGCGGAGCGCCGTCAGCCGCTCGGAGCGCACCATCTCGTCGGTGAGGCGCGTGGGCGGCGCCGCCGAGCCGCCACTGGCGCGCACGGCGACGCGCGTCACGCCGGCGAACCACCGCTGCAGCAGTGGCACGAGCTCGACCTTCACCGATTCGAGCGCCTGCTCGTAGATCGGGTTCGGCTCGTCGAGGCCGATCGTGACCTCGCCGCGCGCATTCACCGCGACCGGCTCCGCATGCTCGAGCGCCGTGGCGGCCACGCTCCTCCCCGCCGCCCGCAGCGCGCCGGCAACCTCCTCCCAGCGTCCGACGAGCTGCGTCACGTCCGGTGGCGACGCGGAGCCCGCCTCGGCGGGCGGCCGCCGCACCGGCGGATCGACGGCCTTCCGTGGCGCGGACGGAGTGGGTGCCGACGGCGCCGCCGGCTCCCGGGCCGACACCGGCGCCACGGACTCGGCGGCGCTCGCCCGACGCGCGGGCGGCGCGGCGTCGCGCGGCGCCGGATTGCGGCGCGGTGCCGCGGCGGATTCGCTGCCGCCGCCTTCGCCGCCCAGCCCCTGCAGCACCTTCTCCAGCGTCACCGTGCGGTCGAGCAGCGCGAAGCGCACGAGCAGCGCCTCGAGCAGCAGCTGCTGCTGTCCGCTCTTCCGGAAACGCGGCTCGAGCTCGGTGAGGGCGGAGAGCATGCGCAGCAGGTCGCCCGCGGCGAATGCGTCGCGCCGCGCCACCAATGCCTCCCTGGTGCGTTCGCTCACCTCCGGCGGCATGCCGCCCAGGGTGACGGCGAGCTGCGCGCGGATCATCTCGGCGAGGCCGGTGAGGAACTGGCCGAAGTCCACTCCCGCGTCGGCGAGCCGGGCGACGAAGGCGAACACGTCCCCTGCACGGCGCTCGGCGAGCAGGTCGAGCAGCGACAGCAGTTCCTCCTCCGGCACGAGCCCGAGCGCATCGCGCACGCGCTCCGGCACCACCTCGCCGTCGCCCATCGCCAGCACCTGGTCGGTGAGCGAGAGTGCGTCGCGCATGGAGCCGTCGGCGGCGCGCGCGATCATCGCCAGCGCCTCGGGTTCCGCGCGCACCTGCTCCTCGGCGAGCACGCGCTCCAGCCGCAGGCGGATGTCCGCCGCACCGATGCGGCGGAAGTCGAAGCGCTGGAGACGGCTGAGCACTGGCGCCGCTGCCTGTGCGATCTTCTGCGGCTCGGTGGTGGCGAACACGAACACCACGCGCGGGGGCGGCTCCTCGAGGATCTTGAGCAGCGCATTCCACGCTTCACGCGTGAGCATGTGCGCCTCGTCCACGATGTAGACCTTGTAGCGGTCCTCGCCCGACGGGGCGTACATCGCCCGCTCGCGCAGCTCACGGGCGTCGTCCACACCACGGTTGGACGCCGCGTCGATCTCCACCACGTCCAGCGACGACGCGCCGGCCCAGATCCGCTGGCAGGAGGAACACTCGCCGCACGGCTCGCCACCGAGCGCCGGATCGCCACGCCGCTCGCAGTTGAGCGCCATCGCCAGCACGCGGGCCAGCGTCGTCTTGCCCACGCCGCGCGGTCCGCAGAGGAGGTAGCCGTGTGCCACGCGGCCGCGTGCAATGGCGCCCTTGAGCGTCGCGGCCACGTGAGACTGCACCGCCACGTCGGCGAAGGTCTTCGGGCGGTACTTGCGGGCGAGGGCGATCGGCATGGAAAAAAAATAGCGTCCGGCGCGCCGATCGGTGAGAGTCCGCGCCCGCGCAGCGCGGCGTGCCGGCGCAAACAGGAAGCGGGCGGCCGCCCCGGGCAGGCAGGGCCCCCCCCGGGGACAGGCCGGACGAAGCCGCGAGAGACACCCCCATCCCGAGCTACCATAGGGGGGCGGTCGCATG
>CAMLIU010000247.1 GCA_946479995.1 uncultured Gemmatimonadota bacterium
CAGCCTGATGCTGCCGGGCCACATGGCGCGAATGCTGTCGGTCGCCGCATCGAGCTCGCCGCTCGTCACCGGCGACAGCAGCACAAGCTCCACCGAGTCCGCGCTCGCGCCTACAGCAGCGCCCGTTCTCCGCGCGGCGGCGAGCGCAGCCGAGAGCGAGCCCACGGTCCTCCGCTCGGGTGCGGGAGTTCGCATCAGCGAATCGAGCGCCTGCCCGCCCGCGCCGACGCGCGACACCACGGAATCGAACGCCAGCACCTGTGTGGGCACGCCATCTCCGGTGATCTCGCGCGCGCGTCGTACCGCATCGGCCGCATCGGCCGTTGCCGCCGAGCGGTCGAGGAGCAGCACGCGCGCGCTGGGTGCGCGGCGCGGCGAGAGCACGGGACGCGCGAACGCCGCCGCGGCGCTCAGCACGAGCAGCACGCGGAGCGCCAGGAGCAGCAGGTCGCGCGGCCGGCGGGATACGCGGCTCACCAGCGTCCGCCGGTCGGGGACGAAGCGCGCCGTCGGCAGTGGATACGCGGCCGGCCGCTGTCGCGCCACGAGGTGCAGCGCCACCAGCCCCGCCGCGGCCAGCGCCCCGGCAACCAGCGCCCACGGCGCCAGGAAGGTCACGCCTGCACCGGTGCGTCGGACGCCACGCGTCGCACGATCCGCTCGGCGGGTTCGTTCGCGAGTGCGCGGACGTAGCGCACGCCGGCCAGCCGGAAGTCGTCCTGCATCCGGCGCAGCCACGCATCGAGCGCGCTCCGGTACGCCTGACGCCCCTCCGCGTCGAGGCTGCGGCGAATGGCCGCGTCCTCCGGGTCCACGGCGAGCTGCGCTTCGGCAGGGGGATCCAGCTCTTCGGCCGTCATCAGGTGCAGCAGCACCACCTCGCTCCCCTCCGCGATGGCGAGCCGGCATTCGGCGAGCAGCGCGTCGGCATCACCGAGCAGGTCGGTGATCACGGCGACGCGCGATGCGCGGGACGACGCGAGCAGGCGCGCGAGCGACGAGGCGCCCGCGGGCTCGGCTTCGTCCACCGCCCGGATCATCTGCGCGATCACGCTTCGCCTGGCGCGTGGCGGGATCCGCGTCGGCGGGTCGGCCGCGATGGCCAGCCCCACCGGATCGCTCTCGCCATGCGCCACGGCGGCCAGTCCGACGGCCACCTCGCGCGCCCGCTGCCACCGCTCCATCGTCACCGGCGGGAACGCCATGGACGCCGAGGCATCGAGGATGATCTCGGTGCGCATCGTGGCGCGGTCGGTGGTGAGGCGCACGTACGCGCGGTCGCTGCGCGCGAGGAGCCGCCAGTCCACTCGGCGCGGATCGTCGCCCTGTCGGTAGGGACGGAACTCGCTGAACTCCGACGAGCTGCCGCGCAGCCGCGATCGGTGCGCGCCGATCGTCGCGCCGGTCGCGCGCCGGCGGGCGGGCCAGCGCACGCCGCGTACGGCGTCCAGCAGTGCACCGTACGAGGCCACGCCGGCGGTCATGTCAGATGGCCAATCCGCTCCGCGGCGGCGCGACGCGTTCGAGGATGTCGGCGATCACCTGCTCGGGCGTGACGCCCTCCGCTTCCGCGGCGAAGCTGGCCAGCACGCGATGCCGCAGCACGGGGAGCGCCACACGCCGGATGTCCTCCGGCGCGATCGTCGCGCGGCCGGCGAGGAAGGCGTGTGCCTTGGCGCCGAGCACGAGCGCCTGGCCGGCGCGCGGACCCGCACCCCACCGCACGGCACGCTTCACCAGCGCCGTGGCGCTCGCGTCGTCGGGCCGAGTGGCGCGCGCGAGCGACGACGCATAGCGGAGCGCCGGCTCGCTCGCCGCCACGTCGCGCACGGCGCGCTGCAGGGCCACGGCCTCTTCCGCGCCAAGCACGGGCTCGAGCGGGCGCTGCTCGGCGCCGGTGGTCGCGCGAAGGATTGCCACCTCCTCCTCCTCGCTCGGGTAGCCGACGCGCACGTCGAACAGGAAGCGGTCGAGCTGCGCTTCGGGGAGCGGATACGTTCCTTCCTGCTCGATCGGGTTCTGCGTGGCGAGCACGAAGAAGGGCCGCGGCAGCGACATGGATTCTCCCGCCGCGGTGACCCGGTGCTCCTGCATCGCCTCGAGGAGCGCCGCCTGCGTGCGCGGCGGCGCGCGGTTGATCTCGTCGGCGAGGACGATGTTGGCGAAGATCGGTCCGCGCACGAACCGGAACTGCCGCGCCCCGGTGGCCGAATCCTCCTCGAGGATCTCGCTGCCGGTGATGTCGCTCGGCACCAGGTCGGGGGTGAACTGGATCCGCCGGAAGTCGAGCGCGAGTGCCTCGGCGATCGAGCGGATCATCAGCGTCTTCGCCAGCCCCGGCACGCCGACGAGCAGCGCATGCCCCCCCGCGGCGAGGGCGAGAAGGATCTCGTCGAGCGCCGCTTCCTGTCCCACGATCCGCCGGCGCACCTCCGCGCGGAGGCGCTGCAGTGCGTCGCGCAGCGCGTCCGAGTCGGTGCGCGCGCCCGGCGAGACTCCCGAGGCGGAAGCGGCGGCGGTGCTCAGCGGACGGGACGCCGGTAGCGGTGCGTGAGGAGGAAGATGGAACCGTTCACCGCACCCACCGCGGCGAGCGTCGCCTGCTCGTCGAGCACTTCCCAGCCGCGGAGCTTCATCACGAAATCCTCCTGCAGCTCGCCCTCGGGATAGAGCGCGTCGAGCGCGCGCAGCTTGAGCGAGATCACCGGCTCGTCGGGTGACACGACGGCGCGCACCGTGTCCCACACCTCGGGCATCTCCACCCGCACGCTGATGGAAGGCGCGCCGGGCTCGGCGAGCTGCAGCACGTCGCGACGCGAACGAAGCTGGCCCACGAACGGCATCTTCATGCGCTCACCGGACGGTCGGGGGCCTGCTCTGCCGCCGGCCCGGGCGGGAGCATCTGCTCGGACAGCACGAAGGGCGGGAGCGTGGTGAAGAACCGCGCCACGTGGAAGTCGTACAGGTACGTCGTCCCGGTCACGAGCGTCGCGCCGTCCTTCGCCACGGCGCCGATGAACAGCTCCTCATTCCCCTGGCCGCGGAAGCCCACGTAGCCGGGCCCTTCGCGCTCGATGAATGCCGCATAGATCTTCACGTTGCGGCTGAAGAATTCCTTCGCCCGCGCGATCACCTCGGCGGGGGGAAGCGTGGTCCGATACTCCTGCAGGGTACGCTGGGTCTGGTTCATCGACGGCGCTCGTGAGTTGCCTGGAGGCGGATGGGCACGGCTGCCCGATTGGACACCGGCCGCACCGACAGCGATGCCTGAAGTCTAGCGAGGGATCGCGCTCAGCGGGGGCGCATCCGGGTCGCGATACTCCAGGGGCAGCTCCACCCGGAAGATGGACCCCTCGCCCGGCTGCGACTCGAGGAAGATTTCCCCGCCCAGCACCCGCGCCAGCCGCCGTGCCAGCGCGAGGCCCAGCCCGGAGCCGCCGTAGCGGCGCGTGGTCGAGCCGTCCACCTGGCGGAACTCCTCGAACACGAGCTGCTGCATCTCGTCGGCGATGCCGATCCCGGTGTCTTCTACGCGATAGACCACGTGATCGTTGCGCACCGCCACCGACACCCTGATCTCACCCTCGGCGGTGAACTTGTACGCATTGCTGAGCAGCACGCCGAGCAGCTTGGCGATCTTCCGCCGGTCGCTCACCATCAGCGTCACCGTCTCCGGTTCGCTGACGCGCAGTGCGACGTGCTCCGGCCGGCCGCGCGTGGCGGAGATCGCGTCGTGCATCGGGTCGCGAACGTCGAAGGCGCTGGTGGCCGCCTGCAGCCCTCCCCGCTTGAGCGTGGTGAGCTCGAGCAGGTCCCCGATCAGGTCGAGGAGGTGCTGGCTCGCCGTCTTCACCTGCGCCAGCGTCTTGCGCTGCTCGGGGGTGACCGGGCCGGCGAGCCCCTCCTCCATGAGCGCGAGATAGCCCATCACTGCCGTGAGGGGGGTGCGCAGCTCGTGCGAGATGTTGGCGAGGAACTCGTCCTTCACCCGTCGTGCATCCAGCAGCGCGGCGTACTGCCGCTCCAGCTCGGCGTTGCTCTCCACCAGCGCGGCATTGGCGCGGCGCAGGT
>CAMLIU010000248.1 GCA_946479995.1 uncultured Gemmatimonadota bacterium
AACAGGAGATCGGCGATGAAGGGACCACCGATCAGCGCGAGGGCGACTCCCCCCACGATCCCCGCAACGGCGATCCGGGCGCCATCACCCAGGATCAGCCGCACGACGTGCGCGGCGGTGGCGCCGACGGCCATGCGGACACCGATCTCGCGCGTCCGCTGGGTCACGGCGTACGCCACGGCTGAATAGAGTCCCAGCACGGCGAGGAGCATGGCGAGCACACCGAAGGCCGTGAACAGTGTCGCGCCCAGGCGCCACGGCCGCATCTGCGGGTCGAGCACGTCGCCGAGAGGACGCACGTCGATGTACGGCAGAGTGGGGTCGATGTCGCGCAGGGTGCGCTGAAGCAGGGCATCGGTGCCGGACGCGCCTGGTGCAGTGCGCACGAGCATCACCCGTGAGTCCACATCGCCAGGCGCGAGCGGCGAGTAGAACCAGAGACGCTGCTTGTCTTCGCGCAGTGAGAAGGTGCGTGCGTTCGCCACCACACCGACCACCTCGGCGCATACATCGTTCGCGCTCGACGTGTAGACACAGTCACCGACCGGTGACCGAGTAGGCCACGCTGCGCGTGCGAGCGCCTCGTTCACGACGACGACCGGCGCGCCGGTGCGGTCGGCGGCGGTGATGCCGCGCCCCTGCAGGATCCGCATCTGCGTCGTCTCGAAGAAGCCGTCTGAGACATAGTTGACCCACTGGCTGCCCTGATCGGCCTGGAACCAGTCATCGGCACCACGCAGCCGGATGGACGCTCCTGTGGCGGTGTGCAAGGGCGCCTTGGTCGCCAGGGTGGCGTGCTCGACTCCGGGAAGTGCGCGCACCCGCTCGAGCGCCTGTTCGTAGAACGCGATGATCTCGCGCCCCTTTCGCCCGCTCCCCTCGAAGCGCACCTGCACCATGCGCACGTCATGCGGGTTCAAGCCGAGATCGAGGTGCTCGAGCCGGTGCAGGCTTCGGACGAACAGCCCAGCGCCGACGAGAAGCAGGACCGAGAGCGCGGTCTGCGCGAGCAGCAGCGAGACGTGCAGCGACGAGCGACGCGCCGACCCGTACTGGCTCCCGTCGTTCACGCGCGTCACCTGCTCGCCGCGGGCCTGGAGCATGGGCACGAGCCCCGTGGCGAGCCCGGTGCCCACGGTGAGAGCGGCCGCGAACCAGAACGCCGGCCAGTCCACTCCCGCGCGCTCGGTGGCCATGCGGCTGAGCATCAGCCGCCGGACCCAGGCATTGCCCACCACGAGGACGACCACCGACGTCGCGGCGCCGAGCATCGCGAGCGCGGCGCTCTCGGTGAGCAGCAGTGCGGCGAGCCGACGTCGAGTCATGCCGAGGGCGAGACGAATGGCGATCTCCCGCCTGCGTCGTAGCGCGCGCAGGAGCAGCAGGCTCGCCACGTTCGCCACGGCGATGACGAGCAGGATGAGCGCGACGCCGACGAGCCAGACCGAGACCGTGGCTTCGGGAATTCGCTTGCCATCATCGCCAAGCGCACCGGTGACGCTGCCCAGCTCGACGGGCATCCGGTGGACGCGCGATACCGCCTCCTCCGAGAATCGCCGTGCCTGCTCTACATCGGCAGCCTGCCGGATCGTGGCGAGCTCCTGGGTAGCCCGGGCCGCGGTGCTCGTGGGTAACAGGCGCACGACAAAGGCCAGCATGTATGATCCTTCCCACCACCGCCGATTCTCGCCGCCATCGGCATACGCGTAGAGCGGCAGCCAGATATCGGTCTGGTTGAGCTCCACGCCGCGGAAGCCGCGAGGGGCGATACCGATCACCTCGTAGGGCTGGCCCTTGATGTCGATTCGTCGCCCGATCACCGACGGATCGGCGCCGTAGCGCTGCTGCCAGTACCCATGACCGAGCACGGCGACCCGCGCGCCATGCTCCGGGTGTGCCTCCTCGTCGGCGATGAACCGGCCGAGCAACGGCCGCACGCCCAAGGTCCGCCAGAAGTCGGCCGACACGAGTGTGGCGCGTGCCGGTGCGGCGTCGGCACCCTGTCCGACGATCACCTCGCGATCCGGCATGTACGCCGCGCCCTCCACGGTGCGTGCCTCGGCACGAAGGTGCTCGAGGTAGCCGTAGGTGAACGCGGCCGACACCATGCGTGGGCTTCCAGGCTGCTCGTACACGAAGTACACTCGTCGCACGTCGTCGGGGGCTCTCACCCCCGGCGGCGGCTGGATGAGCAGCCGCCGCATCACATCGTACATGGTCGTCGCCGCACCGATGCCGACGGCGAGAGTGAGCACGATCGCCACCGTGAACATCGGGTTGGTGGCCAGCCCGCGCATGGTGTAGCGCAGGTCGGTGCGTGTCGCGTCCCACCACTGGAGGCGCGACTCCCTCCGCTGCATGCGCCGCCCGATCGTGCCCAGCGACGTGCGCACCGCGGCCTCGTCCCCGAACTCCTCGGCTGCCTGGCGCTGTGCCTCCTCGGGCGACAGGCCGCGCGCACGCAGGTCCGCGACGCGCGACTCGAAATGGAACCGCAGCTCGTCGTCCACGTCCCTGTCCACGTCCGATCGCCAGAAGCGGAGGTAGCGACGCCACATCGGGTCCCGGGACATGAGGCGATCCTCAGGCTGAGGTTGGCCGTGCGGCGAGCACGCCGGCGACGCCGGTCACGTAGCGCTCCCACTGCGCGACTTCCTGGCGCAGGGCGCGCCGGCCGGCAGCGGTGAGCCGATAGAACTTCGCGCGCTTCCCCTGGTCCGTATGGCCCCACTCGCTCTCGATGAGGCCACGCTCCTCCAGCCGGTGCAGCGCGGTGTAAAGGGCCCCATCGAGGATGCGGAACGTCTCCCCCGATGACTCGCGGATCCAGCGCGCGACGCCGTAGCCGTGGCTCGGCCCCCAGCTCAGCGTCTTGAGGACGAGGACGTCGAGCGTCCCCATGAGGATGTCCAGCTCGTCGGTGCTCATGGCGCCATGATACCATCAACTGTTGATAGCATCAAGAGCTGAGGCATTACGGCCCCGGTCAGGGCAAGTCAGCGCCCGCGAATGCCCGATCCGCCGCCCTCAGGGCCGCTTCGTCCAGATCAGGATCGTCCCGCAGGGCGACGGATACTGCACGGGCGCGGTGCTGGTGCCGGTGTAGATCTCCATCGCGCCGATGCTGTAGGGATCGATCCAGTTGATCCCCTGATGCGGGACGCCGTCGATGACGATGTTCACGAAGCAGGATGTGGGACCGGTCAGGCTGGTAATCCCGCGTGTCGAGGCTATGCCGACGTCGAGATCGCTCGTCGACCCGCGAACGACGACGAGCCCCGGGATCTGCCGCACGAGATCGCTCGTCAGCAGGGGCCGTTTCCGCTCGATGTCCTCGGCACGGAGGAAGCGCCCGAACGAGGCGATCTTCGCGCGGCTCTCGAACTCCCGGTAAACGGTACGGCGCGCCACCACGCGGATGGAGTCGAGGGCGACGACCGGCGTCAGGTGCAGGTCCATCGCGCGGTTCTCACCGGGCCGCACGTTCACACTGAGCTGCCGCGGCATGTATCCGACGCGCCGCACCTCCACCACCTGCGGGCCGAGGGGGACGTTCCGCATGCGATAGCGGCCAAGCGAATCCGTCGTCACGACTACCGAGTCGTCGTGACGCTGCAGCTGGACGCGCGACAGCGGTGCGGTCGGGCCGAACACGATGCCGCTGAGCGTTCCCACAGTCGCGGCCGGCGCAGCGCGGGCGCTCGTGTCTTCGTGCGCGGCCAGGGTGCCGCCGGCGTGCTCCGCTCTCGTGAGTGCGAGGTCCTGGCGTGCCGCCCCGACTTCCTCGGGCACGACGACCTGGAGCAGGAGCTCGTGATAGGCGTCGAGCGACGCGCGCACGTCGAGGTAGGTGTCCGTAGGGACGCCGCAGATGCGGAAGCGGCCGAGCGAGTCGGTCCTCACGTCGACACCCTGAGAGACATTGGTCGCACGGAGGGTCGCAGGGTCCACGGACGTCTCGGCCCAGCTCACGGTGAGCGTCGCACCAGGAAGCGGCGTTGCGTCAGTCGCATCCGCCACGCGGCCGGCAATCGCGCCGACGCCGGC
>CAMLIU010000249.1 GCA_946479995.1 uncultured Gemmatimonadota bacterium
CGCGACGCCGACCTGCTGCTGCACGTGGTGGACGCGAGCCACCCGCTGTGGGAGGAGCAGCGCATGGTGGTGGACCAGGTGCTGATGGAGCTCGGTCTCGCCGAGCAGCCCGTGCTCCTGGTGTTCAACAAGATCGACCTCCTGCCCGAGGACGCGCTGCTCGCGCTGCAGGAGCGCGTGACGGCGCTCGTGCCGAATGCCGTCTTCGTCTCGGCGGCGACGGAGGACGGTCTCGCTCCCCTGCGGCGCGCGCTGCGCCACGCCATGCGCGCTCGCCGTCCCGTGGCCGACGTGTGGCTCTCGCACGCCGACGGCCGGCTGCTCGCCGAGATCCACGAGCACGGAGAGGTCCTCGACCAGCGGACCGAGGGGGACTACATGGTCATCCGTGCGCGGCTTCCCGAGCGCCTCCGCGGACGGCTGGAGCAGGCGGGCGCCGACGTGCGGCCGGCAACCGAGACACAGGCGGGCAGCGCGTCGTGAGCGAGGAGATCATGCCGGCCATGGAGGAGCACACGCCATGGCCAGGCTTTCCTGCCACGTTGCTCGCGCTCGTCGATCGCGGCGTCCCTGACGACGGCATCGCGTACGTGGGCCTGCTGCTCGAGCGCGCCCTCGCCGAGCTCGCGCCGTCGTCGCGCACGATCACCGTCTTTCCCGACGTGGAGGGAGGGGCGGATCCCACGCTGCTGCAGCGCGGACTCTTCACGGCGCGCCTGCTGCGCGGGGGACGCCGCGCCGAGCTCGTGCTCTTCAACCACCTCGGCGTGGCAACGGCGGAGGTGTCGCTGCCAGCGCGGATGCGCCGCCCGTACGCGGTGTTCCTGCACGGCAGCGAGGCGTGGGATCCGGACATCGATCCCGACCGCAAGCGCGCGCTCGAGCAGGCGAAGCTCCTCATCGCCAACTCCGAGCTGACGGCGCAGCGGGTGCACGAGGCGCATCCGGATGCGCCCATGCCGCACGCCTGCCCGCTCTCGCTGCTGCCCGAGCCGCCGTCAGGCGCGCTGGACGGCGCGCTGGTGGCGACGATGACGCCCCGGACGATCGTCATCGCCGGCCGCATGAACGACACCGAGCGGCACAAGGGCCACGAGGACCTGCTGGACGCGTGGCAGACGGTGCTGGCGCGACGGCCGGATGCCCGACTCGTGATCGTCGGTCGCGGCAACGACGTGAAGCGGCTCGAGGCGAAGTCCACCGCCCTTGGCCTCGCCGGCAGCGTGCGCTTCACCGGCTTCGTCACCGACGCCACGCTGGACGCGATGCTGGTGCGCGCCGGCGGCTTCGCCCTCCCCAGCCGCGGCGAGGCGTCGGCGCTCGGCTACCTGCGGGCGATGCGCGCCGGCGTACCATGCATCGGCGGCGCCGAGGACGCTGGTCGCGAGGTGATCGAGGACGGGGTGACGGGCCTCCTCGTGCCGACGCGCGACCTCGACGCCCTCGCCCGCGCGGTGATCGACCTTCTCGGCGACACGGAGCGCCGCAAGGCGATGGGGGAGGCGGGGCGGGCGAGGTTCGAAGAGAAGTTCAGCTTTCCGCAGTTCGTGAAGCGGCTGGGGGAGATCGTGGCTCCGGTTCAGGACAACTGAAGTACCGCGTACTTCGTACGGCGTATCAGGACCCGCGGGGACGCTTGGTCCAATGTGCCTCCACGTCAGACTGCAAGACGACGCGCCGCGCAGTTCTCAGCGGCGCATTGGAGAGGGCCGGATGTCGGTCCCGGTGCGCAGTACGAGGTACGCGGTACGTCAGTTGTAGTTGAAGAGCGTCTCAGTGCCCCGCTCCCCCTCCCCCCATCCCGTGCTTCGGCCTCTTGAGCAGAAGGATCGCCGGCGACACGACGACGAACGTGATCAGCAGCAGGATCCACGCATCGTTGTAGCTCAGCATCGCCGCCTGCAGCGTGACCTGCTTGTCGAGCAGGGCGATGGCGGCGTGCTGGGCCTCGTATGAGGACATTCCCTGTTTCAGGAAGGGGATCTGCAGCGCCTGCAGTCGCTGCGTCGTGAGCGGGCTGCCGGCAGCGACGTCGGTCACGAGGTCGAGGCGGTGGACCTGCGTGTGCTTCGTCACGTAGTTGGCGAGGATG
Organism: uncultured Gemmatimonadota bacterium; assembly: GCA_946479995.1. Next base: position 2,093 of record CAMLIU010000249.1, read on the forward strand.
GCGATGCCGAACGAGCCGCCGAGCTGGCGTGAGAGGTTGATCAGTCCCGACGCCTGCTGCGCCTCGTGCGGCTCGAGGCTGCCGTACGCCACGTTGTTGATCGGCGTGAACAGGAAGCCGAGGCCGGCGCCGCGGACGATGAGCGCGGCGCGCACGTCGGGCTCACCGGCAACGGTCGTGAGGTGCCCAAGCTTGTACATCGACACCAGGAAGAGCGCGATGCCGATGGCGATCAGCACGCGCGAGTCGGCCAGCGGCTTCGCGCCATTGAGCAGCCGCCCGCAGATGATCGCCGTCACCGCCGTCGCGATGCCGCCGGGCATCATGGCGAGTCCCGTCTCGGTGGGCGAGAAGCGCAGGATGCTCTGCGTGAAGAGCGGGAAGATGAACGTTCCGCCGTACAGGCCGAAGCCGAGGGCGACGAAGAGGAAGATGGAGGCCGAGAGCTGACGGTTCTTCAGCACGCGGAACTCGACCACCGGGTGCTTGTTCCGCGGCGACAGCTCCCACCACAGCATGGTGGCGAGGCAGACCCCCGACAGGATGGCGAGGCGCAGCAGCGTCCGGTCGGAGAACCAGTCCTTCTGGTTGCCCTCCTCCAGCACGTACTGCAGCGAACCGACCCCGACCATCAGCAGGCCGATGCCGAACCAGTCGACCTCACCTCGGCGGGCGCGCTCTTCCGGAGGATCGTGCAGGAAGGTGCTCACCAGCAGCGCCGAGACGATGCCGATCGGCACGTTGATGTAGAAGCACCAGCTCCACTGGTAATTGTCGGTGATCCACCCGCCGAGGGTGGGGCCGAGCGTCGGGGCGACGATGATGCCGAGGATGAAGATCGCCTGCACCATCCCCTGCTGCTCCCGGGGGAAGATCTGCCGGATCGTCGCCTGCGCCGTGGACAGCAGCGCTGCGCCGCCGGCGCCCTGCACGATGCGCCAGACCACGATCTCGGTGAGCGTGCTGGAGGTCCCGCAGAAGAAGCTGGCGAGGACGAAGATGATGATGCTGGCCGTGAGGTATCGCTGGCGCCCGAATCGCTCGGTGAAGAACGCGGTCATCGGGAGCACGACCACGTTCGACAGGATGTAGCCGGTCGCGACCCAGCCGATCTCCTCCTGCGTCGCGCCGAGGTTGCCCGCCATCTGGGGCAGCGCGACGTTGATGATCGTGGTGTCGAGCACCTCCATCACGGCGGCGGTGATGAGGCCGAGGAGGATGAGCCAGCGATGTCGGCTGACGAAGGCCGCTGCGTCGGCGGCATTGGTCGGGCGCGCGCGAGCGGGAAGGGCGCGGGATGTCGTGGTGTCGGTCATGAGGTGGAGGCGCACGATGCGTGAGCCGTGCCGCTCCGCGGCTTTCTGGCTCCGGCGCGTGAAACTAACTTGCTCGCGTGCCGAATCCTCTCCCGTCTCGCCGCTGGCTGCTGGCCGCCGCCCTCGTGCTCCTCGTGCCAGCCGCCGGTGCGGCGGGACAGGGGACCGCGCCGGTGGCGCCTTCTGATCCGGCCTATCGCGACGTCGATCGTCTCGCGCAGCTCGGCCTGCTGGACTCGGTGATTCTGGGCCAACGTCCCTACTCGCGCCGCGAGCTCGCCCGCATCACGAGCGTGGCCCGTGGTCGTCTCGCTGCCGCCGCGGCGGTCGCACGGCCTGGCGAGGCAGCCTCCATCGTCGACCGGCTCGCCGAGCGGTTCCTCCCCACTGGCGATTCGCTGGGCGAGACGAGTGAGTTCGTGCCGCTCGAGGGGGTGGCGCTGCGTGCCGTCAGCACCGATGCCGACCGGCGCGGATTCTCCGGCACCTTCCCGGCGAAGCTTGAGGCGACGATCGATCCGTTGTCGCTGCCGCGTCGGCTCGGCCCGCCTGCGCCACGCGGCGAGTCGGGCGCGCTGGAGCTCGCGCAGCGCGCGGAGCCCGTGCGCTGGCTGGCATTCCACGCGCGCGAGCGG
>CAMLIU010000250.1 GCA_946479995.1 uncultured Gemmatimonadota bacterium
AGCCGGCGGTGCCGTTCGGCGTAGAACATCGAGTCGTCCACGACCTCGATGGCACGCATCACGGCGTCCTGGTCGATCAGCATCGCCGCCAGGACCGCCTGCTCGGCGTCCTCGCTGTAGGGAGGGCGCCGATCGCGGTAGGGGTCACGCCCGAGGGGCGTTGGCGCGATCGAGTATTCGACGGGCGAGCTGGACATCTTCCCAGGTAGGGCGCTTCCAGGAGGGATTCCGCAGGAGCGCGGCGGGATGGTAGGTCACGACGAGAGGGACACCGTAGTAGCGGTGCACCTGCCCCCGCAATTTGCCGATCGTCAGCTTCGTGTCCAGTAGCGTCTGCGCGGCAAATGTGCCGAGCGCGACGATGACCTTCGGGCGGATGAGCTCGATCTGGCGGACCAGGTACGGCGAACAGGCCGTGATCTCCTCCGGCAGCGGGTTCCTGTTCCCCGGCGGCCGGTGCTTGAGGACGTTCGCGATGAACACGTCGTCACGAGACAGCCCGATGGCACCGATGATCTTGTTCAGGAGCTGTCCCGCCTGCCCCACGAACGGCTCTCCATGCTCGTCCTCGTTGGCGCCGGGCGCCTCACCCACGAGCATGAAGTCGGCGTTCGGGTCGCCGACGCCGGGCACGGGGTTCTTCGCGCTGGCGTACAGGGGGCAGCGCGTACACTCCGCGACCACCTTCGCGATCTCCTGCAGGCTGTCCAGCTTGAACGCCGGATCCTCGAACAGGGCGCGCGAGGCGCCGCCGATGACGATGCCCGTGGGAACGCCTTCGATGGGCGATTCGGGGGAGTCGCCGGATGCGGCCGCCGGCTGCGTGGACGGTACGTGGACGGCCATCTCCTCGTCCTTCGCCTGCTTCGAACGGCTGGAGGGCAGCGGATCCTTCGCCGCCGGCCTCGCCGGTTTCGCCAGCTCCGGCTGCGCGCCCGCCTCGCGGAGCGCGGCGCGCCAGTCGGCGCTGCTGATGCTCACGTCGTCGCCGCCATGGCGCGGCCTGCCCTTGCCGGTCGCACCGATGAGCTTCAGCGCCTCTTCTACGCTGAGCGAGTCCAGCACCAGCTCGCTCTCGCCAAGCTCGCGACGTTGCTCCAGGTATCGGCGGAGCGCTTCCCTAGCGTCCATGCAGCAGGTCCTCCACGCGGTCGAGGATGGCGTCGGCGACGTCGCGCTTCGGCTGGAGGGGGAGCTCCTCGTGCCTGTCCGAGCCGCGGCGCAGGATGGTGACGCGGTTCGTGCTGACGCCGAACCCGGCGCCCGGCTCGCTGGCCGAATTGAGCACGATCATGTCCAGCGCCTTGGAATCGAGCTTCTTCTTCGCGTTGGCAACGAGGTCGTCGGTCTCGAGGGCGAAGCCGACGACGACCGCACCGTCGCGGCGCGACTCGATGGTGGAGCGCAGGATGTCCGGCGTTTCGGCGAGCTCCAGGGTGCGGTTGCCACCGGTCTTCTTGAGCTTCGAGGTGGAGTGCACGGCTGCGCGATAGTCGGCGGGGGCCGCACTCATCACCACGACGTGCGCCTGGCCGATCTGACGCGCCACTGCGTCTCGCATCTCCTCCGTGGATTCCACCGGGACGACGCTCACGCCCACTGGGGCCGGCACCGACAGCGGCCCGGCGACGAGGGTGACCTCCGCGCCGCGCCGCCAGGCCGCCGCCGCGATCTCGACGCCCATGCGTCCCGAGCTGTGATTGGAGAGGAAGCGCACCGGGTCGATCGCCTCGCGAGTGGGACCCGCGGTGACGAGCACGCTCCGCCCGCGAAGCGCGCTCGCTCCCTCCAGCAGGCGTCCGACGTGCGCGAAGATGGTCTCGGGCTCCGGCATCCGCCCGGGGCCGCTCCCCTCCCCGGCGGCGAGCATGCCGTCGTCCGGGTCGAGCAGTCGGTAGCCGAGCTCGCGCAGACGCGCCGCGTTGTGCTGCGTCTGTGCGTGCGCCCACATGCGGTCGTTCATGGCGGGCACCATCAGCACGGGCGCTTCGGTCGCGAGCAGGCACGCGGTGAGGAGGTCGTCGGCCTGGCCCGTGGCGGCGCGCGCCATGAGGTCAGCCGTCGCCGGTGCGATCACCACCGCGTCGGCGCCCCGCGCGAGATGGATGTGGTCGAGGGCGCGACCCGAGCCGAACAGCCCGGTATGCGCCGGACGTCCGGTCAGCGCCTCGAAGGTGATGGCGCCGATGAACTCGGTGGCTGCGCGGGTGAGGACGACGTCCACTTCCGCGCCCGCCTTGCCAAGCAGCCGCGCAAGCCACGCCGTCTTGTAGCTCGCGATGCCGCCGGAGACACCCAGCAGGATGCGCCGGCCCGCGTAGGGACGCATCGCTGCCATGGGATGCCGTTACTCCGCGGAGCGGCGGCGGGGAATGACGCGGTAGTCGATGTCGCCGCGGGCCAGCTCCTCGAGCGAGCGCGTGGTGAGCTTCTTGTCGCGCGCGGCGGAGCCGCCGGGAAACTCGTTCAGGGCGCGCGCATACTTGGCGGCGACGAGAACGCCGAGGTACTTGTTCGCCGCGTGCTTCGCGATCTCGACCGGTGTGAAGACTCGCATGTCCTGATCAGTGGTTGTTGTTGTGGATTTCCTGCTCGAGCCGCTCGATGAGCTGCCCGACCTGCTGACGTAGATCCTTGACCCGCGTGCGGCTCATGACTTCGGCGTCCACGATGGAACAGACGCCGGCCACGGCCCGCTCGAGGTCGTCGTTCACCACCACGTACTGGTACTCGTCCACCGCCTGGAGCTCCTGCAGCGCGGAGGTGAGGCGCGCCGCCAGCTCGGCCGTGTTCTCCGTCTTGCGGGCCCGCAGCCGGTCCAGCAGCACTTCCGCGGACGGCGGCAGGATGAAAATGGTCACCGTCTGCGGAAAGGCACGCACGAACTGCCGCGCTCCCTGCGGATCGATGTCCATCACCACGTGCCTGCCGCTCGCCAGCACGCGCTCCACTTCCGAGCGAAGCGTGCCGTACAGGTTGCCGTGCACCTCCGCCGACTCGGCGAAGGCACCCCGCTCGCGCTCGGCGAGGAACTCGCTCCGCGTCATGAAATAATAATCACGCCCCGGCTTTTCGTTGGGACGGGGCGCCCGGGTGGTGCAGGACACCGAGTAGCCCAGGTCCGGTCGTCGCGCGAGGAGGGCCCGGGCGATGGTGGTCTTGCCGCCTCCGCTGGGAGCGCTGAGGATCATCGGGAAGCAGGTCATTCCAGGTTCTCCACCTGCTCGCGCATCCGCTCCAGCTCTTCCTTCACCAGCAGCACGTCGGCGACGATGGCGGAGTCGTTGCCCTTGCTCCCCGTCGTGTTCGCCTCGCGCAGCATCTCCTGGAGCAGGAATCCCAGCCGCTTGCCCACCCCGTCCGGCTGCGGCGCGGCGAGCGCGGCGCGGAAGGCCGCGATGTGCGACCGGAAGCGCGACAGCTCCTCCGCCACGTCGAGCCGGTCGGCAAGGAGCGCGATCTCCTGGGCGAGCCGGGTCTCGTCGGGAGACACACCTTCCGTAAGCTCGCGAACCGCGTTCCGCAGCCGCTCCCGCTGCTCCACCACGCGCTCCGGCGCCCGCACGGCGATCCGGTCGAGGGCCTGCTCGATGATGGCGAGGCGAGCCTCGAGGTATTCCGTCATGCGCGCCCCTTCCACGCCACGCATCTCCAGCAGCGCCGCCACGGCGCGCTCCACGATGGCCACCAGCTCCGCACCGGCTTCCGGCGGCAGCTCCTCGCGCGTGTTGCCGGCGAACACCTCCGGCATGCGCAGGATCGTGCCGACGTCCAGCACGTCGCTCAGGCCGAAGCGGTCCTGCAGCTCGCGGAGCTGGCTGACGTAGGTGCCGAAGCGCACCTCGTCGATGGGTGCCGCGTTCTCCGCGGCCGCGTCGCGCTCGAAGCGGGCAGTCAGGGTCACATGACCCCGCGCCACGCCGCGGCGGAGCGCCTCGCGCACGTCTCCCTCCCAGCGGCTCAGCACGCCCGGCAGCTTGATTGACGGATTGAAGAAGCGGTGGTTCACGGAGCGCACTTCCACGCTCGCATGACCAC
>CAMLIU010000251.1 GCA_946479995.1 uncultured Gemmatimonadota bacterium
AGCAGCACGTTGTGCGGCTTGATGTCGCGGTGCACCACGCCGCGCTCGTGCGCGTAGGCGAGCGCGCGGGCAACGTCCTTGAGGATGGAGACCGCTTCTCGGATGGGCAGCGCGCCCGCGCGCGCGATCCGCGCGCCGAGGCTCTCTCCCTCCACGAAGGGCATGACGAAGTACGGCAGGCCGCCCGCGTCTCCGGCGTTCAGCACGCCGACGATGTGCGGATGCTGGAGGCCGGCGGAGAGGAGCACTTCGCGCTTGAACCGGTCCACCGACACCGACGCCGCCAGGTACTCGGGGAGCACCTTCACCGCGACGCGCCGCTCCAGCCGCCGGTCCAGCGCCACGAACACGTGCGACATGCCGCCACCGCCGAGCTCGCGCTCTATGGTGTAGGCGTCGCCGAGTGCGGCGGAAAGCTGGTCGGCCAGGGGAGAGGAGAACACGGAGGCGAAGCGCGTCAATTGTCTGACAGCCGAACCTGCGGAAAGGATGCGACATCCTTCCCTACGGGGCCAGACCGCCCCGCGTGTCAGCCGCCGAGCTCGCCCTGCAGCGGGAAGCCGTGCTGCTTCCGCCCCACGTTCGCCTCGTGCTTGGCGGTCGTCTTGTACAGCTCGAACCGCCCGTCCACCGCCTGGGGGGCGCAGCGGGTCCGCAGGCGCTCCATCTCCAGCGTCCCCATCGGCCGGAAGCCGCTGGCTACGCTCACGTTCTGCCGGAGCACGCGAGCCGAGTCGATGCCGGTGACGGTCACCGCCACCGGGAGGCTCATGGCGTAGCGGAGGGCGTCCTCGGCCTTCACGACGCGCTTCTTCACCGCGTCGCCCTCGCCGCCGAAGGTCTTCATGCCGATCGGCGCGATCCCCTGGCGCAGCACCTCGGGGAGCACCTGCTGCTCGAAGCTGCGGAAGGTGGCGTCGAAGCAGTTGAGCGGCATCTGCACGCTGTCGAACGGGTAGCCGTGGGAGAGCATCTGCAGGTGCAGCGCCGGGTCCTTGTGCCCCGTGAAGCCGACGAAGCGCACGAGGCCCTTCCGCTTCGCTTCGTCGAGCGCCTCGATCACGCCCCCCTTCATGAAGTGCCGCTCCGGATCCCCGGCGTACACCACCTCGTGCACCTGCCAGAGGTCCAGGTAGTCGGCCTTCAGGCGGCGCAGCGACTCGTGGAGCTGTCGCATCGCGACCTTCGCGTCGCGCCCGTGCGTGCAGACCTTCGTCATCAGGAACACCTTCTGCCGCCAGCCGTTGGCGAGCGCCTTGCCGAGGCGCTGCTCGCTCACCCCCTCATGGTACTCCCACGCATTGTCCATGAAGGTGATGCCGGCGTCGATGGCGCGGTGCACGAGCGACACCGCCTCGCGCTCACTCCCGATCTCGCCGAGGTGGTAGCCTCCCATGCCGATGATGGAGACCGTCTCGCCGGTGCGACCGAACGCCCGCTGGGGAATCTCCTGCGGCTCACGCAGTCGCGTGCGCGTGGACGTAGTGGGGCGGACGCGCGCTGACGTGGTCACGGACGGTACCTCGCGTTTGGGGTGGATCACGCGCGAGGTGCACGAACCACACCGGCGGCTGTTGCCGGGCGCTTCGCCCGGCTAGCTTACGCCGAGTCGAGATCCGAACGGAGAACCTGATGGCGACCAACGACTACACCAATCCCTACGCCGGCAAGTACGTCCCCTTCAAGAAGGGCGGGTGGGGCGTCGCGCTGTTCATCATCCTGCTCACCATCGCGACGGCGGCGTGGGCGACCTGGATGCACAAGACCTCCTACCTGCATCCGCAGGATCTCCGGATGCGCGCGAAGGGGGCACCAGCGTCACACCCCTGAGGTGACAGCTGTCACAAAAATGATGTCAGGCTCAGGAGTGGAGGCGGCGAGGCAAGTGCTTCGCCGCCTTTGACTTAGGTGCCTATCCCGTAACCGGGTACGGTCGGCGTCGGTACGAAATTCGCATCCGCTCGCGTGCGATCACGACCAGACTTCAGCCGGGAGGGGAGATGTCGCTGTCCATCAGAACGTTGACCGTGTGCGCAGCCGGAATGCTCACGCTGAGCGCCTGCGCCACCCGTGGCGCGCTCCGCCGCGGATTGGAGGAGGAGCGTAACGCACGCATCGCCGCCGACAACGCGCAGCAGGGCGACATCGCCGCGCTGCGCATCGACGTGACCAACCTGCGGAACGACCTGAACAGCCTGCGCACCGAGTTCGGGGCGAAGATTGCCGAGGTGTCGCAGGGGCTCCAGTTCGCGATGCCGGTGCACTTCGCCTATGACGACGCGTCCGTCCGCTCGGCGGACATGGCGGCGCTCGACCGCTTCGCCAGCGTGGCCGCGAAGTACTATCCGGGCTCGAAGGTGACGGTGGAAGGCTTCGCCGATCCGGCGGGGAGCGTGGAGTACAACCTCGACCTGTCGCAGCGTCGCGCGAACGCCGTGCGCAGCTACGTGACCAGCCGCGGCCTCGACGCCTCGCTGGTGCAGGCGGTGGGCTACGGCGAGTCACGCCTCGTGCGCCCCGATGCGTCGCGCTACCAGCCCGGCGCCGAGCTCAATCGCCGCGTGGTGTTCGTGATCGAGACGCCGGGTGAGGCGAAGGCAGCGACGGTGGCGGCGCTCGACGGAATGTGAGAAGGCGGGAAGGCCGGAAGGCCAGAAGGCCGGAAGGCCGGAAGGCCAGCACGAATGACGAAGGGGTGATCGGCTCTGCCGATCACCCCGTTCCATTTCCCCTCCCGCCTTCCCGCCTTCTCACCTTCTCACCTGCTGCCGTTCTCCATCACCCCCACCACCTCCTCCAGCGTCGTGCGGCCCTTGTCGCGGGCGTACCAGCTGCGGATCTCGCGGTAGCGGGTGTCCTTCTCGAGCGCCTGGCCGGGGCCGAGGACCCACTGCTGCAGTGCGGCGGGACGCGGGCCCCACCAGCCGCGCTCGTTGAACTCCTCGTCGAGCACGATGACGACCGGAATGGACCGCGAGGTGCCGGTCAGGTGCGCGTCCATGAGATCGAGATTCTCGTCGCGCGCGAGCACGCGCAGGTCGGTGTTCGGCGCCAGCTCGGCGAGCCGAGCCACCACGGGCACCGTGTTCACCGCATCGCCGCACCAGTCCTCGCTCAGGACGAGCAGGTGCCACGCCCCGCCGAGCTCGGCCACGCGGCGGACGAAGTCCTCCGGCACGACCGCGCGGCGCCACACGGCGGCCCACAGGTCGGCATTCTTCACAGCGGACGCGAGCATCTCCTCGAACTCCGGCGCGCCGAGGTAGCGCTCGCGCATGGTGACTGTCTCCGTCATGGGAGACTAATCAGCGAAGGAGGGGCCAGGGTTCCAGAAAACCACAGCTGAAGTACTGCGTACCACGTATTTCGTACGAAGACCGACATCCAACCCTCTCCAATGCACCGCTGATTTCCAGTCGGCGCATCGTCCTTGTGGGATGTAGAGCTGCATCGGACCAGGCATCCCCCTGGGTCCGTCTACGTCGTACGTAGTACGCGCTACTGCAGTTGTAGTCGAGCCCCCCGGTACGCTCATTGCCCCCATCGGAGACGACTCAACCAGGAGCACCGATGTCCAACGACGACCGTTCCCAGCGCGACAGCGACAACGACCGCGAGCCCCGCACCGAGAATCTCGGCCGCCGCAACTTTGCCGGCGACGCCTACGCCGCGAACGAGCGCGAGCAGACGCGTGACCTGCGGCTCACCGATCCGGGCCCGGAAAGCGTCGAGGATCCCGAGTTCGGGAACGCCGACATGGCGAACGACGAGAACGGCGAGTGATGGCTCGCTGACGTCGCCGCGCGAGCAGCGGGGTGGAGCTAGTGCTCCGCCCCGAGCTCCAGCTCGTAGAACAGCGTGTCCACCAGCTCGTCCGGCCGGTAGCGCGCGATCGGCCGGAAGCCGAGCGACTCGTACAACCGCTGCGCGACCTTCATGTCGTCCAGCGTGCCGAGCCTGAGCGTCCGATATCCGCGCTCGCGCGCACCGGCGACGAGCGTCTCCATCAGCGCGCGGCCCACGCCGCGCCCGCGCCA
>CAMLIU010000252.1 GCA_946479995.1 uncultured Gemmatimonadota bacterium
CCGATGCCGACGCCAAGGAGAACGCCGCGATCGAGGAGGCCGCCAGGCGTCGCGGGAAGAAGAAGTCCGACGAGAAGAAGGGTCGCGACGAGGAGATCGCCGCGGCGATCGATGCCACGGCCAGCCCCGAGGCGTCGAGCGAGGAGCTGCCGCCCCCCGAGCTGCTGAATCCACCGCCGGCGCGCAACACCGACGCCGGCCGCCGCGAACTGGACGCCATGGGCGCGAAGCTCATGGACGCGCTGCACACCTTCAAGGTGGACGGTGAGCTCGTCGGCCGCACCACCGGGCCGGTGGTGACGCAGTTCGAGGTCGAGCCCGCGCCGGGGGTGAAGGTGCGCCAGTTCGCCACCCTCTCCAACGACCTCGCGCTCGCCATGCGCGCGCCGTCCATCCGCATCGTCGCGCCCATCCCCGGGCGCGGCGCCGTCGGCGTGGAAGTGCCGAATCCCACGCCGGAGATCGTCGGCTTCCGCGAGCTGATCGAGCACAACGACTTCCGCAGCGCCCGCGCGGCGCTGCCCATCGCCCTCGGCAAGGACCTCGAAGGGAAGCCCGTCATCGCCGACCTGGCGAAGATGCCGCACCTCCTGATCGCCGGCGCCACCGGCTCGGGAAAGTCGGTGTGCGTGAACACCATCATCACGAGCCTCGTCTACCGGCACACGCCGAAGACGCTGCGCTTCCTGATGGTGGACCCCAAGATGGTGGAGCTGTCGGTGTACAACACCCTGCCGCACCTGCGGCACAAGGTGATCACCGACAACCGCGACGCCGCCGCCGTGCTCAAGTGGGCGGTGATGGAGATGCAGGAGCGCTACGAGCTGCTCGCCGCGAACGGCTGCCGCAACCTCCAGGACTTCAACCAGCGCGCGCAGAAGGGCACGCCGCTCAAGAAGCCGCGCGACAGGAGCGTGGCCTTCGAGGACGACGTGTACAAGGGCGGCATCCTGCCGTACATCGTCGTCGTGATCGACGAGATGGCCGACCTCATGATGACGGTGCAGGGCGAGGTGGAGACTCCCATCGCCATGCTCGCCCAGAAGGCGCGCGCCATCGGCATCCACCTCATCCTCGCCACCCAGCGGCCCAGCGTGAACGTCATCACGGGCCTCATCAAGGCGAACTTTCCGTCGCGCATTGCCTTCCGCGTCGCGAGCCAGGTGGACAGCCGCACGATCATCGACGGCGCCGGCGCCGAGATGCTGCTCGGCAACGGCGACATGCTGTTCATCCCGCCGGGAAAGAGCGAGGCGAGCCGGCTTCAGGGCGCCTACCTCTCGAGCGAGGAGACGGAGAAGCTCATGGGGTGGTACGAGGCGCAGCGCGATCGTCGCCGCGCCGAGCTGGCCGCCGCGGGGCTGAAGTTCGAGGCGGAGATGACCCCCGACGAGCCGGACATCCTGGAGACCGTTCGCACGCGCGAGGCGGAAGCGCGGGCTGCGCTCGAAGGGGGCGGCGACGGGGAGGGCAACGGCGCCGATGGCGCCCGCGATCCACTCTTCCGTGAGGCGGCGGAGCTGTGCATCCAGAACCAGTCCGGATCCACCTCGCTTCTGCAGCGTCGCCTGGGCATCGGCTATGGCCGCGCCGCGCGGGTGATCGACCAGCTCGCGGACGCCGGTGTGCTCGACCCGAAGAGCGGGCCGAAGGGGCGCGAGGTCCGGTGTGGCCTCGAGGACCTCGACCGCATCTGCGGGCCACGCGAATGAGCGCCACTCTCATGCTGACCGTGCGACGCATGTCGTTCGGCGCCGCCCTGCTGCTTGTTGCCGTGATCGCGACGGAGGCGCAGGCGCAGCGTCCGGTGACGGCCCCGCGCCGGACGGCAGTCAGGAGCAACACTGTGGAGCACTCGCCGTTCATCCCCGGCGGCCACTGGCGGCCAGGCCCGCCGGCGCCGGTGCCGGAGCCGGTACCTGATCTGCCCGCGGTGACACCGACGGCGGTGACCGATTCGGCTGGCTACTTCGCGCGGCCGAACGGGATGCTGCTGCACCCCGACACCGCGACCTACACGCTCGAGCTGCGGCGGGACACGGTGCTCGTCCCGCTTGGCGCTCGCACCGTGGTGGTGTCGGCGTCGACGATGGGCGGCGTGCCCGATTGGCTCGTGGCGGAGTCGCGCACCGGGACGTCTATCGCGACCTACGATTCGCTGCACCTGCGTCGCGTGGATCTGGCGCCGGTGCGGTGGACGGCGCGCAACGGCGTGTCGCAGCTGGCGGTGTCGTTCACTGCCGACTCGATGTTCGCCGCACTGCAGGATTACCAGGGCCGCGGCTCGTTCGCCGCCGGAATTCCACCTGGCGCGCTGATCACCCCGGCGATGGTGGACCGGCTGCTCGCGCTGGTGTCGCTCGGCGTCGGCTATCGCAGCGGCGCCTCGCTCGTGAACATCGAGGAGCGCGGTCCGCAGGCCGTTCCCGCGACGATCAGCGTCGAAGGGGAGGAGCAGGTCATGCTCGGCGCGCAGCAGGTGGATTGCTGGCTGGTCGTGCTGCGCACACCCACCACCGAGAAGCGGTACTGGGTACAGAAGTCGCCGCAGCGAGTGGTGAAGACCGAGCGGCAGACTGCAAACGGAACCCTGACCGAGGTGCTCCAGCTTCCCGTGCAGTAGCCGTCGAGCGCGGGGCGGCCCCGCGCCACGAAATCATGCTGTGCGCACGCCGACGGTGATGATCCCCGTCGGCGTTCCTGTATCCTGGCCCCATGTCAGCGGCCAGGCAGGCATTCGGCGAGCTGGGAGAGCGGATCGCGGAGCGGTGGCTTCGGCGTCAGGGGTGGCGGATCGTCCAGCGCCGGTTCAGGAGCGGCCACCGGGACATCGACCTCGTGGCGGAGCGCGACGGACTCGTGGCGTTCGTGGAGGTCAAGGCTCGGCGAGGTCAGCGGTTCGGCGATCCGGTGGAGGCGGTCAACTGGAAGAAACAGAGGGAGTTAGGCCGTTCGGCGCGGGTCTGGATCGCCCGCCACGGGCGCGCTCCGGAGGCGTATCGCTTCGACGTCATCGGGGTATTGGTGGCCGGCCCGCGCGTCCGGGTGCGGCACATCGAGAACGCCTTCCCGCTGCACCTTTCGGCTTGATTTCGGTCCCCGGTTTTCGTATTTTATTCGGGTATCGGGTCGCCTGCTTTTCCGGTACGCTTATGTCCACGTGGCCAGAGGAATCCACGACAAACGAGAGGATGTACAGAGAATGGCTGTGTCCACGGTTGCAGACGACAAGAAGAAGGCGCTGAACCTCGCCATCGCGCAGATCGAGAAGAGCTGCGGGAAGGGGTCGATCATGCGCATGGACGCGAAGGAGAAGGTTCGCGTCGAGGCTGTGCCGACCGGCGCGATCAACCTGGACGCTGCCATCGGCGTCGGTGGGATCCCGCGCGGTCGCGTGACGGAGATCTACGGGCCGGAATCGAGCGGCAAGACCACGCTGTGCCTGCACGTCGTGGCCAATGCGCAGAAGCTGGGCGGCGTCGCCGCCTACATCGACGCGGAGCACGCGCTCGATACCGAGTATGCCCGCAAGCTGGGTGTGGACGTGGAGTCGCTGCTCATCTCGCAGCCCGATACGGGTGAGCAGGCGCTGGAGATCTGCGAGATCCTCGTCCGCTCGGGTGCGGTGGACATCGTGGTGGTGGACTCCGTGGCGGCCCTCGTGCCGAAGGCGGAGATCGAGGGCGACATGGGCGACAGCCACGTCGGCCTGCAGGCGCGGCTCATGAGCCAGGCGCTTCGCAAGCTGACCGGCGCCATCGCCCGCTCCAAGACCATCGTGATCTTCATCAACCAGCTGCGTGAGAAGATCGGTGTGATGTTCGGCAATCCGGAGACGACGACGGGCGGCAAGGCGCTGAAGTTCTACGCCTCCGTGCGCCTCGACATCCGCCGGGTGGGGCCGGTGAAGGACAAGGAAGACGTGGTCGGGTCGCACGTCCGCGTGAAGGTGGTGAAGAACAAGGTCGCGCCGCCGTTCAAGCAGGCCGAGTTCGACATCATGTACGCGGAAGGGATCAGCCACACCTCGCTGCT
>CAMLIU010000253.1 GCA_946479995.1 uncultured Gemmatimonadota bacterium
AGATCACCTGCGCGGGCGGCGTGTCGTTCAACTTCGACGTGATGAGCAACTACGTTGGGGAAGAGGAGCGCTGGTGGTTCGAGTCGCTCTCCACGCGCGGGAGCGCGCGCCTGGCGCCTCTCCGCGTGGTGAAGGAGCTGCATGGCCGGCCCACCGACGTGTCGCCCCGCGGCGCCGCGGCCCGCGAGAGCGCCTTCATCCAGTCGTATCGCGCCGAGCTCGCGCACTTCCTGGCCGTGCTCGGTGGTGACGCGGAGTACGAGCCCCCCACTGACCAGGTCACGCTGCATCGCGTCGTCGAGGCCATCTACAAGTCGGCGGACGAGGAGAAAGAGATCCGGCTGTGACGGCGACGAGTCGATTCGCCGCCGGCCTGGCTCTCCTCTTCGCGTTCTCCGCTGGCGCCCAGCGGCCACGGGTGCGCGAGGTGCCGCTGCAGCCGCCCCCGTCCGCCCTCGACGCAGCGGCGGCGGCGCCAGCTTTGCCTCCCGGCGCCGACAGCGTGCCGTCGGAGATCACCGTCACCGTGATCACCTTCGGGCCGGGCGAGGAAGTGTGGGAGCGATTCGGACACAACGCGCTCTGGATTCACGACGCCCAGCGCGGCACCGACATCGCCTGGAACTGGGGGCTGTTCGACTTCGCGCAGCCCGATTTCCTCCAGCGCTTCCTCTCCGGCGACACGAAGTACTGGATGGCCGGCGAGGATGCCTATCGCATGATCGCCGCGTACCACGAGATGGGTCGCGCCATCACCCTCCAGCGACTCGCCCTCACGCAGGAGCAGGCAACGGCGCTCCGCGACTTCGTGCAGTGGAATTCGCTCGACCAGAACAAGTACTACCGATACGACTACTTCCGCGACAACTGCTCCACCCGCCTGCGCGACGCGATCGATCGCGTGCTGGGGGGGGCGCTGCGACGCGCGACGGACACGGTGATGACGCCGCTCACCTATCGCGGTGAAAGCGTGCGCCTCACGGACGGGCTGCTCCCCGTGCAGCTCGGCATCGACGTCGCGCTCGGGCGTCCCGCCGACCAGCCGCTCACCGAGTGGCAGTCGTTCTTCATTCCGATGCGGATGCGGGACGCGCTGCGGTCCGTGACGATTCCGGGCGCCGACGGCATGCCCGAGCCGCTCGTCATCGACCAGCGCACCATCCCGCCCACGTCGGGCCCCGCGGTCACGGTGCCGGCGCAGCCGCCCAGCCTCGTGCTTCGCTACCTGCTGCTCGGCCTGCTGCTCGCCGCACTGGCCTTCGTCCTCCGGGTGCTCGGCCGGACGAATCGCGGCGCGCTATGGGGGCTCGTGCTGGTGGGCATGTTGTGGTCGCTGCTCTGCGGCGTGATCGGGCTGCTGCTCCTCTACATGTGGGGCTTCACGCGCCACGTGTTCTGGGGGTGGAACGAGAACCTGCTGCTGCTGTCGCCGCTCTCCCTCGCCATGCTGATCCTGCTTCCCGCCGCGCTGCTGCGCGCGCGCGCCGTGCGGGCTGCGCGCGCGCTGTCGGCTGCCATTGCCCTGCTCGGCGTGCTGGCGCTGGTGCTGTCGCTGCTGCCTGGCGGGCAGGCGAACCTCGCCATCGTCGCGCTCGCGCTTCCCCTGCATCTGGCGCTGGCATGGGCGCTCTCTCTCCCCGTGCCCGAGCCTCCGGCCCGAACGGCAACGCCGTGAGCTCCGTGTCCGTCGGCATCGACGTCGGCGGCACCTACACCGACCTCGTGGCCGTCGACCGCGAGGGTAACATCGAGTCGTTCAAGATCCCGAGCACTCCTCGCGACCAGAGCGAGGCGGTGGGGGATGCGCTTCGGGCCGTGCGCGACGAGGGCCGCACCGTGCACCGCTTCGTCCACGGCACGACGGTGGCCACCAACATGCTGCTCGAGCGCACTGGCGCGCGCGTGGCGCTGGTGGCGACGGAAGGCTTCACGGACGTCCTGCAGCTGGCGCGGCAGGATCGCGCCGCGCTGTACGACCTCAGGCGGCATCATCCGGCGCCACTCGTTCCGCGCGAGCGGACGGTGGGCGCAAGGGAGCGTATCGCGCCGGAGGGGGTCGTGCTCGCACTCGACGCTGCAGGCGTGGCGAGCGTGGTGAAGCGGCTCCGTCGCATGGCGCCCGACGTGGTGGCGGTGTGCCTGCTCCACGCATACGCCGACGATCGCCACGAACGGATGCTGGCCGACGCGCTGCGCCGCGAGCTGCCCGATGCCGACGTGGTGCTCTCGAGCGAGGTATTTCCCGAGATTCGCGAGTACGAGCGCGCGGCGACGACGAGCGCCGAGGCCTACCTGCGTCCCGGCGTGGCGCGCTACCTGGAGAAGCTCACGACGCGCGCCGCGGAGGCGGGCGTGCCTGCTCCCGGTGTGATGACGTCGGGCGGCGGGATGCGCACCGTGACGGAAAGTGCGCGCGCGGCAGCGTCGCTCGCCCTCTCGGGGCCCGCGGGGGGCGTGGTGGGTGCAGCTGCCGCACTGCGTGCCGCCGGATTCACCGATGCGCTGACGGTGGACATCGGCGGCACGAGCGCCGACGTGGGTCTCATCGTCGGTGGCGAGCCGCTCGTGGAGCCGGGAGGACGCGTGGCGGGGGTTCCGATCGCCCTGCCACGCGTGCTCGTCGAGACGGTGTCGGCGGGAGGGGGAAGCGTCGGATGGGTGGACGACGGAGGTGCGCTGCGCGTCGGGCCGCACAGCGCCGGCGCGGTACCCGGACCGGCGGCGTTCGGCCGGGGCGGAACGTTGCCCACCGTCACCGATGCGCACGTGGTGCTCGGCCACATCACCGCCAGCTCGCTCAGCGGCGGCGTCTCGCTCGATGCCGCGGCGGCCCGACGCGTGATCGGTGAGCTGGCGAAGCGGCTGGATGCACCTGCCGAGCGCGTCGCCCGCGCGATGCTCGACATCGCCGACGCCGCCGTGGCGCGCGCACTCCGGCGGGTGAGCGTGGAGCGCGGCGTCGATCCGCGCGGTTGCGTGCTGGTGCCCTTCGGAGGAGGGGGGCCGCTCCACTGCTGCGGGCTCGCCGACCAGCTTGGCATCACGCGCATCTTCGTGCCTCCGCATGCAGGTGCCTTGAGCGCGCTCGGCCTGGCCATCACGGCGGAGCGGCGCGAGCGGATGATCAGCGTGCTGCGCATGGCGTCCGAGCTCGGCAGCGCGGAGGTGGCGCGGCTGCTCGAGCGGGTGTCGAGCGGCATCGCCGCGGACGAGCTGTGGGAGCGGCGGTGGATGGCGCGTGCGCGCTACGTGGGACAGGGACACGAGCTCGATGTTCCCGTGCACGCTGGCGACGATGGCGTGGCGATCGCCGATCGCTTCGGCGTCCTGCATGCCGCGCGGAACGGTTTCACGCTCCAGGCACCCGTGGAGCTCGTGGGGTTGAGGCACATCGCGAGTGGTGCGCCGCATCCCGTTCGGTTCGCGCGCCACGAGGGTACAGCATGGCGCGACGGACATCGGGTGGACGACGGTGGCGTCTTCGCCGCCGAGCTGGGCGGCGGCGACGTCGTCGCCCTCCCGGGGGCAACGCTTCGCCTCACCGACGGCTGGCGCGGAACGCCGCACCACACCGGTGGCTGGCTGCTGGAGCGGAGCGGACGATGAACGGCGACGCGGCGATCGATCCCCTCGAGCTTTCGGTGCTCGCCCATGCGGTCGCGATGATCGCCGAGGAGATGGGCGCCGTGCTCGTGCGCAGCGCACTGTCGCCGAACATCCGCGAGCGGCGGGACGCGTCAGCGGCGCTGTTCGACGCGCAGGGTCGGATGATCGCGCAGGCCGCGCACATTCCCGTGCACCTCGGCGCGATGCCGGAGGCTGTAGCGGCGGTCATCGCCCGCGGCCCACGCCCCGGCGACGTCTTCCTGCTCAACGATCCCTTCCACGGCGGCTCGCACCTGCCGGACCTCACGCTCGTGCAGGCCATCGAGCTGGATGGTGACATCGGAGGGTATGCCGCCGTGCGCGCGCATCACGCCGACGTCGGCGGGATGAGTCCGGGGAGCATGCCGCAGGG
>CAMLIU010000254.1 GCA_946479995.1 uncultured Gemmatimonadota bacterium
TACAAGGGTGTCTGTGCACGAGTGCGTCGCGCACGTGCGGTCGCTATGATGGTGCAGTGTGGCGAAGCGCACCGACAGGGGACGGCAATGTCCGCCATGATGGGGGCACACGTCGTGCAGCGGCGCCACGCCGGGTGCGCGTCCCGCATCCGCGGGTCGGCGCGCGGTCCGCGCCGCAATCTCGAGAAGACACGCAGGTCCGACTGGCCTATCTCCACAGGAGGCAGTGATGCCGCGCGGTGACGAGTTGAACGACGAGCTTCGATTTTCCGATCGCGACGATGACGCCGACGATCTCGGCTACGGTGGTGGCGGTTCCTCGTCTTACGACGACGATGACGAGGAGGATGGCGGCTGGACGACCCACAAGGACGACAGCGACGACCTCTGGGACAGCACCGACGAATCCGACGATGAGGAGGATGAGGGGCTGGGGACGCCGGTAGTCGAGGAGGAGGAGGAAGAGAGCGCCCTCGTCGTCGCTCGCGCGCCGCGCGGTGGCACGGCCAGTGGCCGTCCCATCACCCCCGCCGGCACCGGTGGCACTTCCGCCGGCGGGACGAGCACCCCACGCCCACCGCTGACGTCGCCGGCCGGCGGCGCCGGCATGGCCGGACGCCCCGGTGCTGGCGGCGCGACGGCCGGCGGCGGCTCCACGAGCGGCTCCTCCACCGCCGGCAGGAGCGCTGGCAAGTCGGCTGGCAACTCGGCTGGCAAGTCGGCCGGCAAGAGCGCCGGGAAGAAGAGCGGTGCGAAGAAGACCTCCGCGAAGAAGAGTTCTGCGAAGAAGTCTTCCGCGAAGAAGTCTTCGGCAAAGAAGTCCTCCGCGAAGAAGTCTTCGGCGAAGAAGAGCTCGGCCCGGAAGGGCGCCGCGAAGAAGGGGTCGGCCAGGAAGGGAGGCGCCAAGCGGTCCACCGCCCGCAAGGGTGGCGCGAAGAAGGCATCCGCCCGGAAGGGCGCAGCGAAGAAGTCATCCGCTCGCCGATCCATGCCAAAGCGCGGTTCCAGCCGCGGCGGCGCGAAGAAGAGCGCGCGCCGAGGCAGTCGTCGCTGACCGTCAGGTCCCCGACGCAGTGAACAACGGGGTGCGACATCACGTCGCACCCCGTTCCGTTTGCCTCCACATGACGCGTGGCCCTAATATCCGGCCATGAAGCACGCGTCCCCTTCACCCTCCTCGCCCGCTCCGGCCCCTGCCCACCCCGCCGCGCCCCATCACGAGGGACTCGGCGAGATTGCCGCCGGCATCGCCCGGGAGCTGCGCCAGCCGCTGCTCGCCATCTCCTCCGCTGCCCAGCTCCTCCGGTTCCGCGTCGCCGAGGATCCTGTCGTGGAGAAGAACATCGGGCGCATCCTCCGTGAAGTGGAACGGCTCAACGCATTCTCCTCCGCACTGGTCGACTACGCCACGTCTGAAGCGCTCCGTCTGGCTCCCGTGAATCCCGATGCGCTCTGGGACGAGGTGCTCGAGAACGAGCGCGGGCGCCTGGAGAGCCGTGCACTGCTCGTCCAGCGAGTCCGTGCCGAGCCGGCGATACGGTGTTCGCTGGATGCGGGTCAGGTGCGCCGCCTGTTCGTGGAACTGCTCAAGAACGCCGCCGAGGCGGCTCCCGAGGGGACCGACCTCGTCCTCGACGCATCGGCGAGCGAGGAGGGGTGGAGCTGCCGCCTGCACAACGCCGGTGCCGCGCTGCCACCGGACGCCGTCGCCCACGCTTTCGACCTGTTCTACTCCACACGTGCCGGCGGCGCCGGCGTCGGCCTCGCCCTCGCCCGCCGGATCGCGGAGGACCACGGCGGTACGATCACCCTCGCCAGCGATGCCGGCGGGACGACCGCAACGCTCACCCTGCCGACCGCGCCCCGCCACCACGGAGGCGCATGATGCGCTGGCGAAAGGCAGCAGCTGCCGGTGGCGCAGCGCTCGGTGCCGCGGCGCTCTACAATGCGTCGGCGACGCATGGCATCGCCGCGCTGGAGAATGACTTGGGTGGCGAGAGCTGCGAGCTCCTCTGGCGGGGCCACCGCGTGGCGTACACGCGGCGCGGTCGCGGCGAACCGGTGCTGCTGGTTCACGGCATCTACGCCGGCGCCTCGTCGAACGAGTGGCGGCGTACCGTGGATTCGCTCGCCGAGCGCTATACCGTCTTCACGGTTGACCTGGTCGGCTTCGGTCGTTCCGATCGTCCGCGACTCCGTTATACCCCGGCGTTCTATCAGGCCTTCCTCGGGGACGTCATGAACCGGCTTGGCCGCGGGCCGCTGGCCGTTGTGGCCACCTCGCTCTCGGCGGCGCTCGTCGTCACCGTGGCGGCACGCGACCCGCGCCATGTGGCAGCACTCGCGCTCATCGAGCCCACCGGTCTCGGCCAGCTCTCCGGCCCTCCCACCGCGGCGCAGAGCGCCACCCAGCTCCTCCTCGAAGCGCCCGTCGTCGGTACCTCGGCATACAACGCGCTGACCTCGCCAGCCAGCGTGCGCCGCTATCTCCAGGCCGTGTATTCCGACGACCGCCTTGTCACCGACGAGCTCGTGGAGTCCTACGTGCGGAACGCCCGGCAGCCCGGCGGCAAGTATGCCGTCGCGGCATTCGTCGGCGGCCAGCTGAACGTGGACCTTCGTCAGTCGCTGCGCCGCGTACGCCAGCCCATGCTGATCCTGTGGGGCGAGCAGGCGCGCGAGAATCCGGTGCAGCACGCCCACGGCTTCCGCGTGCTGAAGCCGGAGGCGGACTGGGCGCTGATCAAGGGCGCCGGCGACCTCCCGCACGACGAGCAGCCGCGCGCCACGAACGAGGCGCTGCACCGCTTCCTCGAGCGCGTGCGCGAGGTGCAGTCCAGTCGTCCTTCCACGCGCGCCAACCGCTGAACATCCTCGCGCCGTGCGCCACCGGGAATCCTCGGCGGCTCACATCGGGCGCGGGCGCCTGTTATCTTCCGCCGCCTATGCCGGAGTCCTCCCTCTCCCCCGTTGCCCTGCTGCGCGCTCATTCGCGGCACGCCCCGTGGAATGCCCGCGGGCTCGCGGCCCACGTGACTGCCCTCGTGGATGCGGCGGGCATTCGTCCCACCAACGCCTCGGCCCGCGTGGCACCGAGCGCGCGCTCGGTGCGTTTCTACGTGGCCAACGGTCTGCTCGATCGGCCCGAGGGAGCCGGCACGGCGGCGACGTACAACTACCGGCATCTCCTCCAGCTCCTCGCCATCAAGATCCGCCAGCGTGAAGGCGCCACGCTCGAGGGGATCAAGAACGAGATGAAGGACATGACCGGCGACGCGCTCGAGCGACGCGTGGCCGCGTCGCTCGCTCCCGCCCTCGGTGCGCAGGCCGACGTGGCCGTGCGCGAGACGGACGAGGAGCGCTCCGCCAGCTGGCGGCGCGTTCCCGTGGCCGACGGCATCGAGATCCACGTCCGCGACGACGCACCCGCCGCGCGCGACGAGGCCCTCGTCGCCATGCGCGAAGCGGTGCGGGCGGCACTGGGGCGAGAGGACATCCGATAGAGACTGTGAGACGTGAATCGTGAAGCGTGAGACGCAACGGCCAACGCCGTCACGCTTCACGCTTCACGCTTCAGCCGGGTGTGCTCAGAGTACCCTCGACAGGATGGCCGCTCCGTCCTCCACGATGTGATCGTACCAGGGCCGCTTCTGGAACTCCGAGAGGATGATCTCCTTCGACCGTGACAGGTCGTCGAAGAACGTCGAGTCCAGCTTCGCCCCCTGCGTGGAGTCGAGGAACACGAGGTTCGACTCGTTGTTGAATGCCAGCGACCGGTTGTCGAAGTTCATCGAGCCCACCGTCCCCCAGATCCCGTCGGCGATGAACGTCTTCGAGTGCATCATCGACGGCTGGTACTCGTAGATCCGCACGCCGCCCTTGAGCAGCTCCTCGTAGCGCGAGCGCCCCGCCCACCAGGTGGTCTTCACGTCGGTCTTCGAGCTCACGGTGAGGATGCGCACGTCCACGCCGCGCTGCCGCGCGCGAATGAGCAGGCGCCGGA
>CAMLIU010000255.1 GCA_946479995.1 uncultured Gemmatimonadota bacterium
AGTTGCTGTGGAAGTAGGCGATGTGGCCGTCGGCGTCGGCGTAGATGGTGTTGTTGGATGAGTTCGTGTGGAGCTGCATGATGCGCACGAACGACTGGTAGTCGCGCGCCTTGGTGCGCGAGTACGACTGGTTCAGCGCATCGAGCGGGTTCTCCATGAGGCTGATCGCCACCCACTTGCCGTTCTCCGCGCGGACGATGGGGCCGTGCTGGCTGCGGTAGATGGTGAACTGGCGCGACTTCATGCCGGTCGGCGTGCGGTAGGGCACGGTCACGGTGCGCACGGCGAGCGGTACTGCCTCGGAGCCGTGGCGATAGTAGTACCGGTCGCCCTTCTTCGTGACCGTCTCCAGGTACTCGTCGATGTTGTCCACCCCGCTCGACGTGTGCATCCAGCCGATGCGCGGGTTGAAGCCCTGGTAGATGAAGAACTGCCCCCACGTCACCGCGCCATACGCATCGAGCCCCTCGTCGCTCTGCATCTGCAGCTCGGCGCGGAAGAAGAACGACGTGTGCGGATTGATGAGGAGCAGGGCGCGGTGGTTCGCCGTGTTCGACGGAGCGATGGCGACGCCATTCGACCCGCCCGGCTCGCGGGGGATGTCGCTCGTCGAGACCGTTGCCGGTGGCACGGGCTCGGCGCGGTCACCATAGAACTGGGCGAGCTGCTGGAGGTTCACCCGCTCGATGTCGCCACCGATGCTCCCCTCGCTGAAGGTGAGCGCCATCCACGGCTCGAAGCGGGTGATGACGCGCGGCTTCACCTGCGGATGGGTGTACAGGTAGAAGTTCAGCCCGTCCGCCCATGCGTCCATGAGCTGCTTCAGCCACCCCGGGCTGCGCGCGTACATCGCCTTCATCGAGTCCGGCGCGATGAACATCTTCATCCGCAGGTCGCGCCAGATTTCCTTCTCTCCTTCCGCTTCGGCCAGCCGCCCCATGGAGAGGAGGTAGTTGTTCTCCACGCGGTTGAAGTCGTCCTCGGCCTGGGCGTAGATCATCCCGAACACCGCGTCGGCGTCCGTCTTCCCCTTGATGTGGGGAATTCCCCAGTCGTCGCGGGTGATGGTGATGTCTTGGGCGCGGCGCTGGAACCGCGCCAGCTCGGCGGACGTAGGCTTCTGCGCGTTGGTGAGCGACGCGGCGGTGACCAGGAGGACGAATGCGAGCTTCTTCATGAGCGAGAAGGAGGTGGCGAGCGTGTCGAGTCGAGGGCTGGACTGCACGATACGAGCGGGTCTTCCGGTTGTCGAGGCAAGCCACGGAGCTCGCGGCGATTCGCCGTGGCGCTCCGCGAGGATGATGGCCCTGATTGCGATCACGCTCGGCGTCGCGTGCGCGCGCAGCGGCAATCCGGCGACTCCGATCAGCGGCGGGCCGAGCTACGAGTTTCGGAACGGGCGCTGGTTCGACGGGAAGGTGTTCTCTCCCGGCACGCGCTACACGGTGGGCGGTCGACTGAGCGACCACCGGCCAGCAATAGTGGACTCGGTAATCGACCTCGCTGGTGCGTACGTGGTGCCGGCGTTCGGCGAGGACCACAACCACAACGCGGTGCCCTCTGACACCGGCATCGCGCACCGCTACCTGCGCGACGGAATCTTCTACGTGAAGAATCCGGGCAACCTGCCGCAGGAGAAGGCGAACGCCGCAGGGAAGTTCAACCTCCCGATGAGCATCGACGTGGCGTTCGCGAATGGCGGGCTCACTGGACCCGGCGGCCACCCGATCGAGCTCGTGCAGCGCAACGTGGCGCGCGGCACGTGGAAGCCGTCCGACGGGGTGGGCGCATTCCTCTACACCATCGGATCGGCGGCGGAGCTCGAGCAGGAGTGGGGGGCAATCCTCGCCAGCCATCCGGACTTCATCAAGACGTACCTGCTGTTCTCGGAGGAGTACGCGCAGCGGCTCGGCGATTCCTCCACCGTCGGCTGGCGCGGGCTGGATCCGGCGCTGCTGCCACTGATCGTCCGCAAGGCGCACGACGCCGGCCTGCGCGTGACGACCCATGTGGAGACTGCCGCCGACTTCCGGAACGCGGTGGCGGCAGGGGTGGACGAGATCAATCACCTGCCCGGCTTCCGCCCGGAGGGGAACGCCCTTCCCGGCTACCGGAGGCTGGACCGCTATCGACTCACGGCAGACGATGTGCGGAAGGCGGCCGAGCGACACCTCACGGTGGCGACCACCGTGAGCGAGGTGGTGGAGATCCTGAAGCCGATGCGCGGTGGCGCCAGTCCCGACGGTGCGATGGCGCGCGACGTATGGGCGATGCTCGCCAGCAACCTGCACCTGCTGCGCGATGCGGGTGTGAACGTGGTGATCGGGAGCGATCGCTACCGCACGACGAGCCTGCCCGAGGTGATAGGGGTGCGCGATCTGGGCGTGTTCTCCGACACGGCGCTGCTGCGGATGTGGAGCATCGCTACGCCGCGCGCCGTCTTCCCCGATCGGAAGTTCGGCACCGCGCCGGGCGACGAGGCGTCGTTCCTCGTGCTGGACGGCAACCCGCTCGACGACTTCGGTGCGGTACGTCGAATCAGGATGCGGGTGAAGCGTGGCGTGCTCCTGGACGGGATTCTCCCCACAGTGCCCGATAGCCGCTGATCCACGATCTCATGGCAGCCTCCTTGCGCGCAATCGTACCCGTCCAGCGCCGTGTGCTGTGCAGTCGCGGTGCACGCGCGCCAGGGATGCCGGCAGGCGCGTGGATGCAACGGATCAGCCTCGGGTGAAGGAGGCCCGCCGAGGATCGGAGAACTCCACCCGCTGATGTCGGTGTGGTGAGCCACTCCAACCGCGGAGGGATCCGTGAACATCACAGGCAGGACAATGCGCCAGGCCCTCGTCGCCGTGCTGGCGACACCATGCATGCTGGCGGCGCAGGGACCCGTTTCCACAGGCACGACCTCTGCCGGCACCGTCGATCCGGCGTGGTTCTCCGTCAGCCCGCCGAACAACGTCGTCGAGGCCTACGTGCTGTCGCGCGCCGGCGGCGTGCCGGGCAGCTACGGCTGGATCGGTGTCACTCCGTCCGGATCGGTGGAAGGGGGCCAGGCAGACGGCAACCTCACCCGCTTCACCTACATGTTCGAGACGAGCTTCATGGGTGGCGGCATCACCAGCGCGACGTTCCAGTGCGCCGTCGATGACGGCTTCACGTCCATCACGCTCAACGGCGTCGTCGTCGCCGACGGGGGGTGCGACCTCTACAACCCGACGACGAACCGCGTGCTGAGCGGATTCAACGCCGGGCAGAACGTCCTGCGCTTCACCACGACCGGCAACGGAGTCACCGACGGCCTGCTGGTGCACTTCACGAGCTACAATGGTGAAGTCACGGTGACGCCGGAACCGGCCAGTGTGCTGCTGCTCGCCAGCGGACTGCTGGGAGTGTTCGGCGTGTCGACCCGGAAGCGCCGGGCATAGCCCTCGCCGTCCCGGCGAATGGACGGGCGCCGGTAGCTCGTGCCACCCGGCGCCCCGTCCATCTGATTGCCGCACGTCGCTCAGTCCCGCGTTCGCTTCTCCCCGGCGTGCTTCGTCCGGTCGTTCCCGCCCTCGCGCGGGTGCGCCGCGGTGCCGCGCGCCACATTGCCGACGTTCTCGCGCGCCTCGCCGCGCGCCTCGGAGCGCGTGTCCGGCTTGGTGTCGTTGCGCTGGTCGGGCGGGATCGGATCCCGCACGTCGTCGTTGTCACGGAAGTGATCGCGGTCGCGGCCGTGGCGTTCGTTGCTGCGGTCCTGCTCGCGGCCAGCTCGGCTGTATTCGTCGCGTGCCATCATGGTCTCCTGAATCGGGACATGCATGACGGGCAGCCTGCGTGCCACCACTGGCGGCCAGAACCGCGACGCGACCGGCTGTAGATTGCTGAAACCGGGCGCGGCCGCTGCCCGAAGTTGTTCGCACGTGCAACGAACGGAGATCACGTCATGTCGACCACACAGTCGCATCGCCTCACCCTCTCGGCATCCTGCCTCGCACTTCTGGCCCTGGCGCCG
>CAMLIU010000256.1 GCA_946479995.1 uncultured Gemmatimonadota bacterium
CCTGATCACCTTCAATGGTGATGCGATGTTCGGTGAGCTCGCGCTCGTGCGCTGGCTCGAAGTCGATCGCTGGGAAGCCGTCGGGCGACGCGCCAGATTATCGGGGCGGTAGCGAACGAGCCATTTGAGGGAGCCGGGGTGAGCCCATGCATCGCATGAGCGTATTCAGAGTGCGCGCTCGCCTCACCGAGGCGCTCGCGATCGTGATCACGGTGGCCGGAGCGCACGTCGGTTTCGCGCAGTCATCCGGCACCACTCGACGCTCCGAGACGGTTCGTATCGGAAATCTCGTCGGCTGCTATCGCCTCGCGAATGGTCCGTGGTCGAAGAACTCGTTCAGCCTTCCAGCGTACCCGCCAGAGATCGTCCGTCTCGACTCGACAGCCGTTCGCAACGCTCGGCCTGGTGCGCTTGCAGTGGCGCGGGTAACCCCTGTCGAACTGTTCTCGCCCACCGATCCGCGCTCGCACTGGCTGCAGCCCTCCTCGTGGCGCCTCGTCGGCGCGGATTCCGTGGAGATCGTCACCTGGACCACGGCGACCGAGGGGGAGGTGTTCTACGGCCACGTGCAGGGTGCCGCGCTTCGCGGCGTGCTTCGCCATACGAGCGACGCCATCCCTGTGGACCCGAAGACGGGAGGCATCGTGTGGGATGAATATCCGTGGGCGGCGGCGACCGCTCAGCCGGTGACCTGCCCGTAACGCGAACGGACCTCGCACCCGGTGCCCGTGATCCCCAACCGCTATTCCGCCGGAGCGCCGCCCGAAGGACTGCCGGGAATCGCGGCGGTGGGCGTAGTGCCTTCCGCTCCGTTCTGCGCCGCGCGGCGTTGGGCCCAGTGCTGCCTGACCATCACTGGCCGCGCACGATCGGCGAGCACCTGCTGGTAATACGCCAGGATGCGAGGACGGAGCCGTGCCTCGGTATCACCCGACTCGGCACGAAATGCGGCGTAGCGCGACGACTCGCCAGTGACGCTGATCCACCACCAGAGCGTTCCTGGCGTCGCCGGCGACGATTCGGCGCGACAGACGAACATGCGCTCCCCGTCCTTGAATTCCATGAGTTTCATCGGTGAATCCCCTTGAAGAGGCGAGTGCCAACGGGCGGGACGGCACGGACGACGTCGCCACCCTCGGCGTGAAGACGAAGGGTTGTTTCATCGGAGGGCCGCGGGCTTTCCAGGCTTTCCCGCGGAGGCTCCGGCGATTCCACGAGCGGGCTGACCGAAGGGCTCGGGGATCCGGTCGCGACGAACGCAGCGGCGGAGGCCGAAGGGAGCGGGACAGTGCCGCTCGACAGGTCTCCTTCAATATAGTCGGTGCGCGGCTCCATTCGGGATTTCGTACGCGCACCAGCCGTGACCGCCCCCACTAGCGACCGCCCCGGCGCGCCAGTCAATTCCTTGTCCCGCACCGTCTCACATCTGTCGAGGTCCGTATGAGATTCTCGCGCGCAGCACTCGTCCTGGTCGTCGTCCCGGTCGCCCTCTCGGCGCAGCAGCCGACGCCGTCGAAGGATCCCATCACCGCCGTCGTGAAGCAGCGCACGATGGCGTACCAGCAGCGCCTCGCCCAGGCGTTCGACTCCATCCCCGACCGGCTCATGGGCTACAAGCCCACGCCGGCGCAGCTCACCATCGGTTACATCGCGCAGCACCTGGCGGACGACAACTACTTCTACTGCAACCAGTTCGGCGCGACGAAGGCCCAGCGCACCGCCGAGGAGACGTCGACGGCGGACTCGGTGAAGGCGACGTGGCCGAAGGACAAGCTCGTCACCCAGCTCAAGCAGTCGTTCAAGTTCTGCGAGGATGCGCTGGCGCAGCTCGACGACGCGAAGCTCGCCGAGCAGAGCACGATGACGCTCCCGAACGGTCAGACGCGCTCGATCACGCGCGCCGCCGCGGCGATCGGGCACCTCACCGACATGGCGGATCACTACAGCCAGCTCGCGAACTACATGCGGCTGAACAACATCCTGCCGCCCACGGCGCTGCCGCGGCCGCGGCCGTAGGATTGAGGCGGAAGGCGCTACCCTGACTCCCGCCCAGTTCCGCCGCGCCGCCCTGCGCTTCCCTGAGGTCGTCGAGGGCGGCCATCACGGACACGCCGACTTCCGCGTCGGCGGCCGCGTCATCGCCTCGCTCGGCTATCCGAGCGAGGCGTGCGCGGTGGTGATGCTCTCGCCGAGCGACCAGGACCTGATCGTCCGCGCGCACGCCGGGTTCGCGCCGGTGCCCGGCAAGTGGGGCGCCTCGGGGAACACCGTCGTCACGCTGACAGAGGCCGACAGCGCCGCGATCGAGGCGGCGCTCGATGCCGCGTGGCGTCGGCGTGCGCCGAAGAAGCTCATCGCCGCGTTCGACGGGGACTCGCCGAGCGCGAGCTGACGCGACGGGACGGTTACCGCCCTCCCCGCCTCCGCGTCCAATCACCGGCAGCCCCCCAACGCCCCTCGGCCAGCGTTCCTCCCCACCAGGAGCCAGCATGCCAGTGACGGTCACCTGCGGTTGCAGCAAGTCGTTCGCTCTCAAGGACGAATTCATCGGACGCGTAGTGAAGTGCCCGGGCTGCGGCGGCTCGGTGCGCGTTCGCGCCACCACGACGGCCGTTGCATCCGCGCCCGCGACGGATACGACGTTCACGCCGGACTCGGAGCTCGATCCCATCTTCGGGCGCGACGTCTTCCTGATGCGCCAGCAGGCGCTCCGCATCAACGAGCGCTACAACGTCACCGACGATCGCGGCACGCCGATCCTCTTCGTCGAGCGCCCCGCGCACTTCTTCCGCAACCTGCTGGCGACCTTCGGCGCCGTCGTCGCCGCCGGCATCTGGGTCACTGCATTCTCCTGGTTCGCCGATGCGCTCGGTCAGGGACGGGCGTCGAACGTCGTCGCCATGATCGGTGGCATCGGCATGTTCGTCGTCTTCGTCGTCGCCCTGATGAAGCTGGCGAAGAAGCGCCACGTCTCGTTCTACACGGGCGAGGACAAGCAGGTGCGCGTGCTCGAGGTCCTCCAGGACCAGAAGCTCCACTTCATCAACGCGACGTTCACCATCTTCGGCGCCGACGGCACGGTGCTCGGGCAGTTCCGCAAGAACTACCTGTTCAACCTCATCCGCCGGAAGTGGGAGGTCCTCGACCCGAACGGCAACGTCACGTGGCTGGCGCGCGAGGACTCGATCATCCTCTCCCTGGTCCGCCGGCTCGTGCCGTTCATGGGGCTGCTCCGCACGAACTTCATCTTCCAGCGCGCCGGCAGCGACGTCGTGATCGGCGAGTTCCGTCGCAAGATGACGATCCTCGACCGCTACTCGCTCGACCTCACCGCCGACCGCGCGCGCGCCTTCGACCGCCGCATCGCCGTCGCGCTCGGCGTCATGCTCGACACGGGAGAGCGGCGCTGAGCCAGCCAGCTCGCCCCCGTCCCCTCGACGAGGAGCCGCTCGTCATCACGCGCGACATGCTCGCCGACGAGTCGGGCGGGCTCGTCGACTTCGAGCAGGGGATGGGATACGCGCCGCCGGTGACGCTGGCGATCATCGGGCTGCTGTCCACCCTGTTCGTATGGGAGCTGGGTACCGGGGCGCTGCTCTCACAGGCAGCGATCGTCGACGCCGGCGCGCTCGTGCGCAGCCGAGTGGTGGAGGGCGAGTACTGGCGCCTGCTCAGCGCCACGCTGCTGCACGGCGGCGCCGACCACCTGATCGGCAACTGCATCGCGCTGTACGTCCTCGGCATGGCGGGCGAGCACGCGCTCGGCGCGTGGCGGATGCTGCTGCTCTACCTGGCGAGCGGGCTGGCCGGCTCGGTGGCGAGCGTCCTCACCGGACCGGGGCCGTCGCTCGGCGCATCGGGCGCGATCTGCGGGCTGATGGGTGGCGTGATCCTGATCCTCTACCGGTACCGGCGCATCTATCACGTGCGCAACAAGGAGATCGGGCTCGTGCTCGCCGGTTGGGCGG
>CAMLIU010000257.1 GCA_946479995.1 uncultured Gemmatimonadota bacterium
TGCGGCCGACGGGCAGGTACAGCTCGTTCGCCGTGGTGATCTTGTACTGCGGATAGCGGAACTCCCACCACCACTGGTGGCCGACCACCTCCACCTGGAGCGCATCGGCCGACGCCTTGGCCTGGGTGCGGAAGATGGTGCGCACGCTGGGCACGGCGATGATGGCGAGGAGGAGGGCGGGCGTCGCCGTCCACAGGATCTCCATCGTGGTGTTGCCGTGCACGTGCTCCGGGCGATCATCGTCGGAGCGGCGACGGAAGCGCCAGATGGTATAGAGGAGCAACAGCTCGACGACGACGAACACCAGCGTGCCGAGCCAGATGAGGATCTTGAAGAGGGAGCCGATCTCGCGGTTGAACTCCGTCGCGTTCGTGAACACGGAGTTCGGATATGCCGTGGTACTGCAGGCAGCGAAGGCGACCGCGAGGAGGGCCGGCAGCGCGGCACGGAGCAGCCGGCGCGGTCGGGGAATCAGGGGCATGCGGAGTCCTTGATCCGGCAGGGTCGGTGAGTGGCGCACGCGCTGGAGACGGTGCGCTGGTTCAGGAGCATATAAACTCGCAAACTACGACTTGCCCGAGGGGAAAGCAACGCAACGCCAAGGCGCGTAGGACTTTCCCCCACAGCGGGTTGCGTGCCGCTCAGCCCTGCGGAGGCGTGGTGCTCGACGGGTCCGCCGGCTCCTCCTTCACGGTGTGGTTGTCCTTCACGCGCACGACCGCAATCTCGAGTGCCTGGCGCAGGGAGCCGACACCTTCGCGAAGCTGCCGGATCTTGGTGACCTCGCTCCCGCCGCGGCCGGCCACGAGGTTGAGCGCGGCCGCCTGGTCGGCAATGAGCCCGAACTGCGGCTTGAGCAGTCCCACGAGCGGCGAGATGGCGCGCTTGACCTGCATGCCGTAGAGCGAGGTGGGCTGGTTGCGCTTGAGCGCCAGCGCGTACGTCTCGACGATGCCGTGCAGCCGCTGGAGCTGCGTCGCGGCCTCGTCGAGGGTGTTCATCTTCTGGACGCCAGCACCGTCGAGCTTGGGGCCTGCCATGGGGACCTCGAAAGAGTGAACCGTGAACGGTGAACCGTGAACCGTAACTGCGGACGCCGCTACGGTTCACCGTTCACGGTTAACGGTTCACGGCCCGCAAAGGTCATTCATTTGACCTTTTCCAGCTTCGGATTCGGCCGGTACTCCCGTCCCGCCTTCGCCTCCGGCTTGCCGTCGAGGCGCACGATGTCGGCGGTGAAGTCCCAGCGGCCCTCCATGATGCTGGCGCCCACGCCATAGGCGTCCACCGGCACTCCCTCCTCCTCGAAGGCGCGGATGCGGCCGAGGTCGAAGCCGCCGGACACGACGATCTTCACGTCGCCGAACCCCTCGGCATCCAGCGCGTTGCGCACCGCCCAGACGAGTGGCGCATTCACCCCGGTCGGGCGGAAGCTGCCCATCAGGGGCAGCACCGCGCGGTCCACCATGTACTCGGCCGTGTCGAGCCGCACGCCCCACAGGCGCCCCTCCAGCGCGCGTGCCACGGCGACGCTCGTCTTCACCGAGTCGTTGTCGTAGTCCACGAGCGCGATGAGGGGGACGTCCGGCGGGATGATCGCCGCGACCGCGAGGGCGGCCTTCACCGTGTCGCCGCCATGCGCGGCGATGAGCGCGTGCGGGATGGTCCCGACGCCCGACTTCCCGCTGAACTTCCCCTGCGCATCGGTGGAGACGTTGGCGGCGCCGCCGACGGTGGCGCTGTACCCGTCTCCCGGCTGGAGCGTCGCGGCGTCGCTGCGCGCCCCGAAGAAGTAGATCGGCTTGGGCCGCGCCGCGTCCACGAGCGTGCGCACGTTGCTGCAGATCCGCGTGCGTCGCGCCAGCGTGCCGAGCACGAGCGTCTCGAGGTGCGCGAAGCTCGCGTAGTCTCCCTCGACGAGCATCACGGTGTCCCACGCCTCCACACGGTCGCCCTCGTACAACGCTTGGACCTCGAGCGCGGGGTAGTCCTCGGCGCAGAGCTTGAACAGAGCGACGGCCTCATCGATGCCGCCCAGCCAGCCGCCCTTCTTCACCGACACCTGCCACGTGACGTTGGCGACGCGCTGCTCGGCACGAAGGGCGGCGCGGGCGCGGTTGAAGTAGACGTCGCTGTACTCGCCGGCGCGGATGCGCTCGACCGGAAGCTCGAACAGCGCGGGATCGATGCGGCGCTTGCGGCGTGGCGGCATGCGTCAGCGCTTCGCGGGGCGGTCCGACTTCGGCTTCGTCGAGCCGACGACGCGCGGCGCGGTCATGGCCTCGGGATTCAGCGCCTGGTCCAGCTGTTCGCGCGTGAGGAGACCGCGCTCCATGACGAGCTCGTACACGCCGCGGCCGCTCGCCAGCGCCTCGCGCGCGATCTCGGTGGATGCCTCGTAGCCGATGACCGGCACGAGCGCGGTCACGATGCCGATGGACTGCTCCACGAAGCCGCGCATGCGATCGCGGTTCGCCGTGATGCCGGCGACGCACCGCTCACGCAGCACCGTGCACGCGCTCGCGAGCTCGGCAATGCCGCCCAGCAGGCGATACGCGATCACCGGTTCGAACACGTTGAGCTGCAGCTGCCCGGCTTCCGCCGCCATGGTTACCGTGATGTCGCCGCCGATCACGTCGAAACAGACCTGGTTCACCACCTCGGGGATCACCGGGTTCACCTTGCCCGGCATGATGGAGGAGCCGGGCTGCATCGGCGGGAGGTTGATCTCGCCCAGCCCCGTGCGCGGCCCCGACGAGAGCAGCCGCAGGTCGTTGCAGATCTTCGACAGCTTCACGGCGCAGCGCTTGAGCACGCCGCTCAGCTGCACGAAGGCGCCGGTGTCGGCGGTGGCTTCCACGAGGTCGGGGGCGGTGATGAGCTGCAGCCCCGTGATGCGCGACAGGTGCGCTCGGACTGCCTCGGCGTAGCCCTGCGGCGCGTTGATGCCGGTGCCGATCGCCGTCGCCCCCATGTTGATCTCCCGGATGAGAGCCTGGGCTTCGCCGAGCCTCTCCACGTCTTCCAGGATGGTGTGGCCGAAGGCGGTGAACTCCTGGCCCAGCGTCATCGGCACGGCGTCCTGGAGCTGGGTGCGGCCCATCTTGAGCAGCGGCGCGAACTCGTCGCCCTTGGTCAGGAAGGCGGCGGCGAGGTCCTTCATCGCCAGGCGCAGCTGCTCGATGGCCGTGTGCAGCGCCAGCTTCACCGCCGTCGGATAGACGTCGTTGGTGGACTGGCTGAGGTTGACGTGGTTGTTCGGGTGCACGAACTGGTACTCGCCGCGCTCGTGCCCGGAGAGCTCGAGGGCGCGGTTCGCGATCACCTCGTTCGCGTTCATGTTCGTGGAGGTGCCGGCCCCGCCCTGGATCATGTCCACGAGGAAGTGCTCGTGATGCCGGCCGGCCCGGATCTCCTGCGCTGCCCTCACGATGAGGTCCGCCGTCTGGCGCGGCAACAGGCCGAGCTCGGCGTTGGCCAGCGCCGCGGCTTCCTTCACCGCGGCGAGAGCCTCGACGAGGGCAGGGAACTCGCGCAGCGGCATTCCCGTGATGGGAAAGTTCTCCAGCGCGCGGAGAGTCTGTACACCGTAGAGCGCGTCATCCGGAACGTCGCGCTCGCCCAGCAGGTCGTGCTCGCGTCGCGTGCGCGCGCCACCGAAGCCGAGGGCACGGCCGCGGCCGACGAGGGTGGCGTCCACGGCGGAGAGCCGCTGCGAGATCGCACGGGCGGCACGGGCGACGAGGGCGGCGTACAGCGTGGGCGCTTCCTTGAGCATCGTGTCCACCTGCGCTCGCGACAGCACGTAGCAGGTGGTGGGCACGATGGCGCGCGCGCTGGTGCCATGCGGCGAGTCGTCGAGGAGGAGCCCTTCGCCCACGGCCTCGCCGGGCCCGAGGGTCGCGAGGCGCACGGGGCGTCCGCTCTCCTGCTTCTCGATCGCCACGGCGCCGGAGA
>CAMLIU010000258.1 GCA_946479995.1 uncultured Gemmatimonadota bacterium
TCATCCGCGATGGCGACCACCGCTTCGCATTCGTGGTGGATGGCGCGCGCTGGGCACCCGACCCCGCTTCCACGCCAGCCCGTTCCGCCGACCGCCTCCCTGCCATCCTCCGCGTCGCCAGCGACAGCAACTGACGCGCGACCTCGAACTGCCGAACGGAACCCACGTGCCTCATTTCCTCACGCGGTTCGCCCGCGTGCATCCGCTGCGATGGTGGGCCGCCCTCGTGCTCGTCGCCGGCTATGCGGCACTCGCCGCCGGCAGCGTGACGCTCGCACCGCTGCTGCTCGTCGCCGGCTACCTCGTGCTCGTTCCGCTCGCACTCCTCGTCCGCTGACGCCATGACCTCGTCACCTCCCTTCGAAGCATCCCGTCCCTCCTACGGCGCGGCGGCGATCACCGGAGTGCTCGTCCTGGTGCTCTACCTGCTCACCCTCGCGCCGACGACGGCGATGTGGGACACGAGCGAGTACATCACTGCGGCCTACACGCTCGGCATTCCACATCCGCCGGGCAATCCGCTGTTCGTCCTGCTCGGCCGGGTGGCCACCCTCCTTCCGCTGGGAAGCGTTGCCGTTCG
This sequence comes from uncultured Gemmatimonadota bacterium, assembly GCA_946479995.1. Next base: position 581 of record CAMLIU010000258.1, read on the forward strand.
CGTGAACTTCCTCGCCGCGGTGTGCAGTGCGCTCACCGCCGCCGTGTGGTTCCTCGTGGCGGAGCGCGTCCTCGCCAACTGGTTCGCCACGCGATGGGCACGGCTCACGGGTGCGGCCGTGGCGGCGCTGCTGAGTGCCACGGCGTTCACGGTGTGGAACCAGAGCGTCGTGAACGAGAAGGTCTACACCGTCTCGCTCGCCTTCTTCGCCGTCGTCTCCTGGCTGACCGTGCTGTGGTGCGACGACTCCGATGGTCGTCGCGCCGACCGGATCCTCGTCCTCATCGCGTACCTCATCGGGCTGGGCTACGCCAATCATCCGGCCGGATTCCTCGTCGGTCCGGCGGTGGGGGTGGCCGTGCTCGCACGGCGGCCCCGCATCCTGCTGCGCTGGAAGCTCATCCTCGCTGCGATCCTCGCGCTCGGGCTCGGCCTCACGCCGTTCGCCGTGGAACCCATTCGCGCCGCGCACCATCCGGCGCTCAACGAAGGGGAGCCGACTGGCTGCACGGAGTCCATCGGCTTCGCGTGCACCTTCTCCAGCACCACCTACGACCGGTTGATGGACAACGTCAACCGCGTGCAGTACGCCAAGCCGAGCCTCTCCGAGCGGCAGGCGCCGCTGTCGGCCCAGGTCGGCATGTGGTGGCTCTACTTCAAGTGGCAGTGGCTGCGCGACGCGAACGGAACGCAGTCGGGTCTCCAGCTGGCGCTGGCCCTCCTCTTCTTCGGGCTCGGTGTCGCGGGCGGAGTCGTGCACTGGCGTCACGACCGGAGGTCCTTCTGGTTCTTCGGACCGCTGATCTTCACGGTCACCGTGGCGCTCGTGTACTACATGAACTTCAAGTACGGCGCGTCGCAGGCTCCGGAACTGGCGGGCGTGCCGCGGGAAGTGCGCGACCGTGACTACTTCTACCTCTGGAGCTACTCGGCGTGGAGCGTGTGGGCTGCGCTCGGGCTCGCGGCACTCTGGCGCGCGCTCGCCGTGCGCGTGCAGGGAGAGGGCAGCGGTCGCTGGCTCACGACCGCGCCGATCCTGCTGCTTGGAGTATTCCCCCTGGTCGGCAACTGGAGGGACGCGTCGCGCGCCGGCGAGACCACCACGCGCGAGTGGGCGCACGACCTCCTCAATTCCGTCGAGCCATACGGCATCCTCATCACGCTCGGCGACAACGACACCTTCCCGCTGTGGTACGCACAGGAGGTGGAGGGCGTGCGCCGCGACGTCACCGTCGCCGTCACCTCGCTCCTCAACACCGATTGGTACCCGCGCTCACTGCTGCGCCGGCCGATCGTCCCCTACGATGCCGAGCATGGACCAGCGGTCTACCGCGGCAGGAGCTGGCCCATGCCGTCGACGCCGATCTTCTCCGGCACGATTGCCCAGCTCGACTCGGTGCCGGAGTACGTGGAGCTGCGCACGCCACAGCTGTTCCAGCAGGGGAGCCTGCGCGCGGTCGTCGACCCGCGGCGGCTGGAGTATGGCGTCCCGGTGCGCGCCGACCTCCTCGTGCTGCAGCTGCTCAAGGACAACTATGGCGTGCGGCCGTTCTACGTCTCTCGCACCACGGGCGGATACGTGCAGGCGCTCGGCCTCGAGCCCTATGCCATCATGCAGGGGCTCGTGAACAAGATCCTCCCCGCGCCGGCGCCAACCAATCCCGACACGGTGGCGATCCCCGGTCTGGGGCACGTCGACCTGTCGCGGTCTCTGGCACTCTGGCGCGGCTATGGAGGGCCGCCCTCCATTATCCGGCAGGGCAAATGGGTGGATCGGCCGTCGGTGAACATTCCGGTCACGTACATCAGCACCGCGCTGATCCTCGGCCAGGTGTTCGAGCAACAGGGCGATAGCGCACTCGCGCGGCGGTTCCAGGAGAGCGCGGTGGACATGGCACAGGCGACACATACCCTCGACCTGTTCATGCGGCCGGAGACGGCGCCGCCCCCGGCGGCCGTGGGTGGGGATGCCCCTCGCTCGGCTCCCCTGCCGGCGAATCCGTAGTGCTCGCCAACGGAACGAGCCTTGCAAACAGACGGCGCACCGGCCTGAGCTGACGCTCCGGCGGACCATCACCCTCTCCCGGATCGACTACTCCCATGTCGACGATGCGCCGTGTTACCCGCCGTTCTGCCTTCCTCCTCGTCGCGGCGCTGGGCGTCGCGAGCGTCTCATGCGGTGGAGGGGGGGATGGCGGCACCGGCCCGGGTGGGGGCGGCGGGCCCGTCGTCACGAAGGTGGACGTGACCCCCGGAAGCGCCACCATCTTCGTCGGCAAGACCGCCACCTTCACGGCGACCCCGAAGGATGCTGACGGCGCGACCGTAACCGGAAAGAGCATCGCCTGGAGCAGCTCCGACCAGGCCGTCGCGACGGTCAGCAACGGTGTCGTGACGGCGGTGAAGCCGGGCAGCGTCACCATCACTGCGGCGGTGGGGTCGGTGCAGGGATCGGCGAGTGTCACCGTCACGGCACCGGTCGCGAGCGTCGAGGTTACGCCGGCGACGGCCACCATCGTGATGGGCGGCACCACCCAGCTCACGGCCACCCTGAAGGATGCGGGCGGCAACGTCCTTACCGACCGTACCGTCAGCTGGACCTCCGACAACGACCTCATCGCGTCGGTCTCCACCACCGGCCTCGTCACCAGCAAGAGTGTCGGTACCGCGAACATCACCGCCACGGTGGAGGGCAAGTCCGCCTCGGCGAAGATCACCATCACGCAGGTCCCCGTGGCGAGCGTCAGCGTCTCGCCGGCCACCTCGTCGCTCGTCATCGGCAGCACCGTCCAGCTGAGCGCCACCACGAAGGATGCGTCGGGCAACACGCTCACCGGGCGCACCGTTACCTGGTCCACGAGCGATGAGAGCATCGCCAGCGTGGATGCCAACGGCCTGGTGACGGCGAAGGCGCTCGGCAACGCGACCATCACCGCGACGTCGGAGACCAAGACGGCCACGGCGCAGATCACCGTGACCGTGGCTCCAGTCGCCAAGGTGGACGTGAGCCCGGCGACGGTCACGGTGGCACTGAACGCCACCACCCAGCTGACCGCGACGACGAGCGACGCGAGCGGTCGCGTGCTGACCGGCCGCACCGTCACCTGGTCGAGCAGCGACCAGACGAAGGCGACCGTCGATGCGAACGGCCTCGTGAAGGGGCTCGCCTACGGTCAGGTCACCATCACGGCGACGAGTGAGGGGAAGACCGGCACCGCCACGGTGAAGGTGAGCGACGGGATCGCGCCAGTGCTCGTCGGGCTGACGATCACGCCGAACCCGGTGGACGTCACCTCGGCCACGAAGACGGTCACGGCGACCGCGCACATCACCGATGCCGGTGGCTCGGGCGTGGCGCAG
>CAMLIU010000259.1 GCA_946479995.1 uncultured Gemmatimonadota bacterium
ATCATGACCTGGCTGTACGCGCTGCTGCAGATCGTGGACATGCGCTTCTGGCACAGCCGCTTCGCCGAGCGGCGGCGCGTGTCCATGGGCATCCCCGAACGCGTAATCGCGTGGCTGTTCGGCCAGATGCTCGCCTGGTTCGGGATCGTGTACTACGCGATCACCGAGGACGCGCGCTGGTTCGTGGCGGGGGTGGCGATGCTGGTCGTGACGTTCGCGGCGTTTCCGGTGAGCAGGGGCGACTGAGTCGTCCGCTCACGAGAACAGCCCGAACAGCAGCAGCACCAGCACGACCGTGGTGAGCGCCACGTAGAGCCGGTCGCGCTGGAGCAGGAAGGCGCCGAGGGTGAGTGCCACGCGCGCCACCGGCGTGGCGATGAGGAGGACGAGCCCAAGCTGCACGATGCCGCGCGGATCCAGCGCGAAGGCACCGCGGACCGCCGCCGACACGCTGCGGAGCGTGGACGACTCGCCGCGAAAGACGCGGAAGCTGGGGACGTCTCCACCGTGCGTGGCGATGAGCATCGCGCCACCAGCGAGCACGACCACCGTGGCGAGCAGGACGCCGACCTGCAGCAGCCGGCCGACCAGCTGTTCCACTTCCTCGTCGGTCCAGCGCGACTTGGGCTCGGGCGCTTCGGGCGGAATGTTCAGTTGCGTGCTCACAGTCCCCCCGTGATTCCCTTGTACAGCATCTCGATGGCGAGGACCGCCACCACCACGGTGAACAGCCGGCGCAGCCATTCGGTGCGCGCCCGCGCCAGCACGCGCGCGCCGAGCAGTGCACCAGCGAGCACGCCCAGCATCACGGGAAAGGCGACCTCGGGCTCGATGTAGCCGCGATGCAGGTAGACCCCGGCGCTCGCAGCGGCCGTGACACCGATCATGAAGTTGCTCGTCGTGGTGGACACCTTGAACGGCAGCTTCATCGCGCGATCCATGGCGAGGACCTTCACCACGCCCGAGCCGATGCCGAGCAGCGCCGAAAGGATGCCGGCGGCGAACATCGTGACGAATCCGGTCGGGACTCCCTGCACCGCGTACGACTGGTCGCCGGCCGGCGTGGGGTAGCTGCCGTTGAGCCGCATCTTCACGGCCCAGGGATGCGGCGTGGCGGCGAGATGCTCCTCCTTCGCCTGCCCGGACCTCCACGCGGTGTAGAGCAGGACGATGGCGAAGAGCACCGCCAGCGCACTCGTCGGCACCACCGTGGCGAGGGCGGCACCCACCAGCGCGCCGATGGTGGTTGCGACCTCGAGGAAGATTCCGATGCGCACGTTGGTGTAGCCTTCACGCACGTATGCCGACGCCGCGCCCGATGAGGTCGCGATCACCGACACCAGTGAGGCGCCGATGGCGTAGCGGAGATCCACGTGGAAGAGCAGCGTCAGCATCGGTACGACCACGATGCCGCCACCGAGGCCGGTGAGTGCTCCCAGGAGGCCGGCGCCGAACGAGCCAAGCGCGACCAGCAGGGCCGTGACGGTAAGCGTCACGACGGCCCGACGTGCACGATCTGTGGTTGTGACATGTGCTGGATGGTGGCGTCTGTTCGGCAGGGACGCAACTGCATGGCGTCAACCATGCGTCGCGCTACACCGCGCTCTTCCACTGCGCTGACGAGTCCGATAGCTTCGCTTACTCCAACCCTCGCCCCCGTCCCGATGCTGAGCCCGTCCGCCGTTTCCTTCCTCAAGCGCCTGCTCGACGCCCCCGCTCCATCGGGATACGAAGCCGCCGCCGCCCGCGCCTGGCGCGCCGAGGCGGAAACCTTCGCGGACAAGGTCTCGGCGGACGTGGCGGGCAACAGCATCGCGGAAGTGAATCCCGGCGGCTCGCCGACGATCATGCTCGACGGCCACATCGACGAGATCGGCGTGATCGTCCAGTACATCGACGACGACGGCTACGTCTACATCGGCCCCATCGGCGGCTGGGACACCCAGGTGCTCGTCGGGCAGCGCATCCGCTTCCTCGGCACGAACGGCGACGTCATCGGCGTGGTGGGCAAGAAGCCCATCCACCTCATGAAGCCGGACGACCGCGAGCACGCGAGTAAGTTCTCCGACCTGTGGGTTGACATCGGCGCCAGCAAGAGGGCGGAAGCTGAGAGTCGTCTCAGCATCGGCGACCCCGGCGTGATCGATTCGCGGAGCTACGACTTCCCGAACGATCGCATCGTCTCGCGCTCCATCGACGACCGCATCGGTGCGTTCATCGTGCTCGAGGCGCTGCGACGCTACGCCGAGAAGCCGGGCGCGGCGCGCGTGGTGGCCGCGGCCACCACGCAGGAGGAGATCGCGTGGCACGGGGGCGGCGCGCTGGTGTGTGCCCACTGCGTGAACCCGCAGGTGGCCATCGTGGTGGACGTCACCTTCGCCACGGACCACCCGAACGTGGAGAAGAAGGAGATCGGCGAGCACAGGATGGGAGGCGGGCCGATCATCAGCCGCGGCGCACTCATCTCGCCCGTGGTGCATGCCCTGCTGCGCGACACGGCGAAGAAGCTGGAGATGCCGTACGCCGTGCACGCCGTCGGGCGCGACACGTCCACCAACGCGGATGCCATCCACATCGCGCGTGAGGGAGTGGCCACGGGACTCGTCTCCATCCCGAACCGCTACATGCACTCGCCGAACGAGATGGTGGACCTGAAGGACGTGGACGCCACCGCCTCGCTGATCGCCGAGTTCTGCCGGCAGGTGACGCCGGAGACGGACCTGACGGCGAGGTAGAACCGAAGGTCGGAAGGTCGGGAGGTCAGAAGGTCGGGCGCTTGACGACGTCCTGGCTTCCCGACTCCCCGACATCCAGCGCCCTTCCCGCCTCCCGGACTTTCTTCTCCAGCGCTTCGACCGCCGCCTGCTGCACCTCGCTGTCGCGGTCGCTCTGGAGCGCCACGAGGGCGTCGAGCGCCCGTGGAGTGCCAGCCATCGCCAGCCCCTGGATGGCGGCGACGCGCAGCGCCACCGGCTTGCGGCGGAAGAGTCCACGCTCGGGCTGCGCGGCTGCGACGAGCTTCTCCACCGCCTCCGCCGTGGCGAAATGGCCGAGTGCCTGGTAGAAGGCGGACTTCACCTCATCGTCCTTTTCCGAGTCGAGCGCGGCGAGCAGCGGCTCGAGTGACGCATCTCCGCGCCGCTCCACGAGCATCGCCGCCGCCTGTACCCGGATCTGCGGCGCGCTGTCGCGCAGCGCCTGTTCGATGGCCGGCATCGAGCGTGGGGTGCCGAGCCGCATGAGGGCGATGGTCGCGGCGTGCCGGACGCGCTCGTCGTCGTGGTGCAGCAGCTCGCTCAGCGGCTGCTCCGCCTCCGGCGACCCGAGCTCGCCGAGCAGCGCGGCCGCGTTCCGTGCCACGAACCAGCGCGGATCGCCGAGCATGTGGAGGAGCGTCGGCACGCCGGCGCGCAGTTCGAGCAGCGCGTCGAAGTAGATGCGTCGCTCGCTCCGCTCCTCGGCGGCGGCGAGCTGCTCGATGAGCGCATCCGCCCCATCCTCGCCGGTGCGCGTCAGCACGGCCAGCTGCTGCTCGCGGCGGCCCGGTGCACGCACCAGCCCCTGCGCCACGGTGCGCAGCACCGCGCCGCGCGAAAGCCGGCGGATCGTCAGCATGAACGAGCGGCGCGCATCGGCGTCGTGGACCTGTCGTTCCCGCGCCACGATGCGGTGGAAGATCTCGCTCACCAGCGCATGATCACCGTCGCGCACGGCGGCTTCCGCGGTGCGCACCAGCTCGTCCAACAGTCTGGTGAGCAATGCGGCACCGGTCGCGGCATCGAACGTCTCGAAGAGCGCCGCCGGCGTGCCGGCCGCCGGTCGCGCGGCGACGAAGTGCTCGAACAATCCGTCGGCCGCCGGAACCAGTGGCGCGGGCTTCGGTGACGTTGGCTGTACAGGTGGCGCGGCGGGCGGCGGCGTCGGTAT
>CAMLIU010000260.1 GCA_946479995.1 uncultured Gemmatimonadota bacterium
GGAGGGGGCGCCGGCAGCACCTGCCTCGCGCGTGGCATGAGCAGCACGCGCCGGAGCCTGAGGCCCGCCGCGCGGAGCGACCTGCCCCGCTTCCAGAGCTTCACCCACATGTACGCCGGAACGACGGGCGAGAGGACGAGTGGAGGTATGTCCTCCACGCCGACGACGAAGCCCGTGATACCGAGCGCCGTCGCTCCGAGCGTGAGCCAGAGGTAGCCGCGCATCGCCTTCACGCGGTCGAGCAGGTTCACTCGACCGTGCCAGAGTCGAAGATCCAGCCGCTGGAGGTCGGTGAGCACCGCGAGGTGGGGCGGCACCAGCTCGAGGCCGCCGCGGTGCGCGACGGGCGTCGGCTGCTCGCGCGGCGCCTCGAGGGCAGGTGTGCCGCGGCGCGGCGACGGATACGTGACGCGCGACTCCGCGCGGGCCCCGCGCGGGCGCGGCGTGGTGTAGCGTACCGGCTCCCGCTGCTCGGTGCGCCAGCTGGCAGCGGGAGCAGCCTCGTTCGACAGGATCGCCTCGCGCATGGAGGTCGCGGTGGGCCAGCGGTCCTCCGGCTGCTTCATCATGGCGCGCTCGATGGCATCACGCAGCGCGGGCGGCGTGTCCGGACGCAGCTCCGCGATGGGTCGCGGAGTCTCCGACACGTGCTTCAGCAGGAGCGCCATCGGGTTGCCGGCGGCGAACGGCACGCGCCCCGTCAGCATCTGGTAGCCGAGAACTCCCAGGGAGTACAGATCGCTGCGCCCATCGATCTCGCGCTCGCCCATCGCCTGCTCGGGCGACATGTACGTCGGCGTGCCGACGGCGTTCCCGGTGATGGTGAGGCGTGTCCCGGCCTCGATGGCGCGTGCGATGCCGAAGTCGGTGACCATCGAGCGGCCGGTGTCGCCGTCGATCAGCACGTTGTCCGGCTTCACGTCCCGGTGGATGACGCCGCGCAGGTGCGCGAACGCCAGGGCATCCGCGAGCTCGGCGAGGATGGCGCGCACGCGCGCGATCGGCAGTCGCGGCTCGCGTGCCAGCAGGTCGGCGAGGCTGCCACCCTCCACGAGCGACATCACGAAGTAGGCGATGCCGTCCCGCTCGCCCACGTCGTGGATCGGGACGATGTGCGCATGCGCGAGCTGCGCCGAGGTGCGTGCCTCGCGCGTGAACCGCGTGCGAATCGCCGGGTCGTAGGCCAGCTCCGGTGGCAGGGCCTTGATGGCGACGTGCCGGTCGAGCCGCCGGTCCCGCGCGCGATACACGACGGACATTCCGCCGCGGCCGATCTCACGATCGATGTCGTACTGGTCGCCGAGCGCGGTGACGACGCGCTGCTGGAGGGAGGACTGGGCGTCGGTCACGGTGCGTCAGGCTCGTGGAGGAGGCGAGTCATGCGGAAGCCCTACGGCGACGAGCAGCGGAAGTTGCGTCGGTGCAATCTAGTGTTTTCAGCGACGGTCGGCGATGTCGGCGCGATCGTGCGGCGAGTAGACCGCGCGGGAGCCGACGACTATCCTCATTGGATGCTCAAGCCCGACTTTGCGTGGCGCCTGTCCGCCACGCTGCTGCTTGCTGCCTGCTCCGGTTCCGCCGCACCCCCCGCTCCGCCCCCGCCCGAAGTCGGCATCATCACCGTAGCCACGCAGCCGATCGTCAACGTGATCGAGCTGCCCGGCCGGCTCCAGGCGACGCGCACCGCCGAGGTGCGCGCACGCGTGGACGGCATCGTGCAGCGCCGGCTCTACACGGAAGGCACCGACGTCCGCGCCGGCCAGCCGCTGTTCGCGATCGATCCGCGCGAGCTGCGGGCGAAGCTCAACGCCGCCGAGGCCGCGCTGTCGCGCGCCGAAGCGACGGAGGCGAACGCGCAGCAGGACGTGACGCGCTACAAGGGGCTCGTCGCCCAGCAGGCGCTCAGCCAGCAGGAGTACGACGCGGCCGTCGCGCGGCTGCGCACGGCGCAGGCGGACGTGGCGCAGGCGAAGGCGCAGATCGCTGCCGCGCGGCTCAACCTCGACTACACGACGGTCACCGCACCGATCTCCGGCCGCGCCGGCCGCGCGATGGTCACCGAAGGCGCGCTGGTGAGCGGCGGCGCGGCCACGCTGCTCACCACGATCGAGCAGATCGACCCGATCTACGCCAACTTCTCGCAGTCGAGCTCCGACCTGCTCGACCTGCGAAACCGGATCTCGTCCGGCGCCATCCAGGTGCCGACGCCCAACAACGTACCCGTGCGGCTCGTGCTCGAGGACGGCAGCATCTACGGCATGACCGGGCACCTGGACTTCGTGGACATGGCAATCGACGAGGCCACCGGCACCGCCGCGCTGCGCGCGGAGTTCCCGAACCCGCAGCGCACGCTGCTGCCGGGCCAGTTCGTGCGCGGGCGCATCGAGGCCGGCGTGCAGGCGAAGGGGCTGCTGATCCCGCAGCGCGCCGTCACGGTGACGCCACAGGGCGCCACGGTGATGGTGGTGAACGCGAAGGACGTGGTGGAAGTACGGCCGGTGAAGGTTGGCGCGCTGCAAGGCGGCGCATGGGCGATCGAAAGCGGGCTCGACCCGGGCGAGCACGTGATCGTGGACGGGCTCCAGAAGGCGGCGCCCGGCAAGCCGGTGAAGCCGGTCGCGGTGAAGACGACGCCATCCGCCGCGCCGCAGCCCGCCGACACCGCGCGCTGAGCCGACGGCCATGAGCTCACGCTTCTTCATCGATCGCCCCGTCTTCTCGTGGGTGATCGCCCTCGCAATCGTCTTCGCCGGCTTCATCGCGCTGCGCTCGCTGCCCATCGAGCAGTATCCGACGATCACCCCGCCGTCGCTCACCATCAGCGCCGCCTATCCCGGCGCCGACGCGTCGGTGCTGGCGACGAACGTCACGCAGGTGATCGAGCAGGAGCTCAACGGCGTCGAGGGATTCCTCTACATGTCGTCGTCGAGCCAGTCGAACGGCACGGTCTCCATCAGCGTGACGTTCCGCTCGGGCACCGACATCAACGTCGCGCTGATGGAGGTGCAGAACCGTCTGCGGCGCGTGGAGTCCCGGCTTCCGGAGGAGGTGCGTCGCCAGGGTGTCCAGGTGGTGAAGGCGAACACCGGCTTCCTCATGATCGTCGCGCTCACGTCGAAGAGCGGCGGGATGAGCACGCTGGAGCTGGGCAACTTCGCGGTGCAGCGCGTGGTGGACGAGCTACGGCGGGTGCCCGGCGTGGGCGACGTGCGCTCCTTCTCCTCCGAGTACGCGATGCGCATCTGGCTCGACCCGGCGCGCCTTGCGACGTTCAACCTCTCACCCTCCGACGCGCTCGCCGCGGTGCAGGAGCAGAACAGCCAGTCCGCCGGCGGCGCGCTGGGCGAGCGCCCGCTCGCCAACGGCAGCGAGCTGAACGCGGCCATCCTCACGCAGAGCCGGTTCACCACGCCGGAGCAGTTCGCGAACATCATCCTGCGCGCGAATCCGGACGGCTCGGTGATCCGACTCGGTGACGTGGCGCGCGTGGAGCTGGGCGCGGCGAGCTACAACTTCGACATGGAGCTCAACGGCGCGCCGGCCGCAGGCATGGCGATCCAGCTCACGCCGGGTGCGAACGCGCTCGAGGTGGCCGACGCGGTGAAGGCCCGCATGGCCGAGCTCGCGCAGAGCTTCCCGCCGGACATCGGCTGGAGCGTCCCCTTCGACTCCACGCCGTTCGTCAGCGCGTCGGTGAGCTCGGTGGTGGAGACGCTGATCGAGGCGATGGTCCTCGTCTTCCTCGTCATGTTCCTCTTCCTCCAGAACTGGCGGGCGACGCTCATCCCCACGATCGTGGTCCCGATCGCCCTCGCCGGCGCCTGCCTCGGCCTCTGGGTGCTCGGCTTCTCCATCAACGTGCTGACCCTGTTCGGCATGGTGATGGCCATCGGCATCCTCGTCGACGACGCCATCGTCGTCA
>CAMLIU010000261.1 GCA_946479995.1 uncultured Gemmatimonadota bacterium
GCGGCCAGTCGTCCTCGGCGCGATCGAACCCCGCCGTGCCGAGCCAGTCCTGCCATGCCAGCTCGCGCGAATCGCGGATGCGCATGCGGCGCTGCTCGGGGGAGTCGACGAGAAAGAGCCCGCCGAACGACCAGAAGGCCTGTCCGCCGAGGCTCTGTGCCGGCTCCTGGTCGAGCACGATGACGCGACGTTTCGCGTCGGCCAGCTCGCAGGCGGCCACGAGGCCAGCGAGGCCGGCGCCGATGATGATCGCGTCCGCGTGCTCGGTCATGCGCGATATGATACCGCCCCCGCGCGCCCGGGGCACGGGGCATGAAGCAACGACAGCATTCACCCTCGAGGAGGAGCGATGAAGATCGGGATCATCGGCGCGGGCCACATCGGCGGTACCCTCGCGCGTCGCCTGCGCGCACTCGGCCACGACGTCTCCGTCGCGAACTCGCGTGGACCGCAGACTCTCACTTCGCTTGCCGAGGAGACGGGCGCCCATGCGGTCACCGTGCCCGAGGCCGCGAAGGACAAGGACCTCGTCATCGTCACGATTCCCGAGAAGAGCGTCCCCACGCTGCCGAAGGGCCTCTTCGCGTCGCTCGGCCCCGACACCGTGGTGGTGGATACGGGCAATTACTACCCGCAGCGCGACGGACGCATCGCTGCAATCGAGAGCGGCACCACCGAGAGCCGCTGGGTCTCGCAGCAGCTCGGACGCCCGGTGGTCAAGGCGTTCAACACCATCCACGCCCAGCACCTGCTGGAGAACGGCCGCCCACGCGGCGCGCCGAACCGGATCGCCCTTCCGGTCGCTGGTGACGACGCGAAGGCAAAGGCGGTGGTGATGAAGCTGATCGACGATCTCGGCTTCGATCCGGTGGACGTGGGCTCACTCGACGAGTCGTGGCGGCAGCAGCCCGGCACGCCCGTCTACGGCGCCGACCTCGACGCCGCCGGAGCGAAGCGCGCGCTCGCCGAGGCTCCGCGCGAACGCCCCGCCAACTTCCGCGCCTGAGCTACCGCAGCGACTCCATGAGCACCTCGAACGACCGCACCCGCTTCGCGTGGTCGTGGATGGTGCCCACGACCATCAACTCGTCCGCTCCCGTCCGCTCGACGAACCCCTCCACCCCGCGCCGCACGGCATCAGGCCCGCCGACGATCGCTGCGGCGAGCATCTCCTCCACCATCGCGCGCTCCCACGGCGCGACGTCGTCCAGCACCCCTTCGCGCGGGGGAGGCAGGGGACCTGGATGTCCGCGTCGCACGTTGAGGAAGGCCTGCTGTGCGCTCGTGAACAGGAACCGCGCCTCGTCGTCCGTGTCGGCTGCGGCGACGTTCACGCCGAGCATCACGTACGGCTGCTGCAGCGCGCCCGGCCGGTCCGACGGGGTGAACTTCTCGCGGTAGAGGGCGATTGCGTCGTGCAGCATCCTCGGCGCGAAGTGCGACGCGAAGGCGTACGGCAGGCCGAGCGCTGCAGCGAGCTGGGCGCCGTAGAGACTGGAGCCGAGGATCCAGATCGGGACGTCCTGGCCGGCGCCCGGCACTGCGATGACCGCCTGGCCTGGCGCCGCCGGCTCGAACCAGTGCATCAGCTCCAGCACGTCCTGCGGAAAGCTGTCCGCCGCGCTCGCATCACGTCGCAGCGCGCGCGACGTGGCGGGATCCGAGCCCGGGGCGCGGCCAAGGCCGAGGTCGATGCGTCCCGGATGCAGTGCGGCCAGCGTGCCGAACTGCTCGGCGATCAGCAGTGGCGCGTGGTTCGGGAGCATGATGCCCCCCGCGCCAACGCGAATCGTCGAGGTGCCCGCCGCCACGTGCGCGATCACCACCGACGTCGCCGCGCTGGCGATGCCGGTCATGCTGTGATGCTCGGCCAGCCAGAACCGGTGATAGCCCAGCCGCTCGGCGTGGCGGGCGAGGTCGAGCGTGTTCGCCAGCGCCGTGGACGCGCTGCCCCCCTGGACGATGGAGGAGAGGTCGAGGATGGAAAGAGGGATCATGTCGATTTCCGGGCCGCTCGTTCGACGAATGGGTAGAGCCGAGTAAGATTCCGGTCAGCTGCCCGGGCGATCGGCTTCCACCCCAACTGGAGAACGGCGATGCGATTCATGGTCATGGTCCCCGCGGACAGGAGCAGTGAGGCCGGTGTGCTCCCCACCGAGCAGGAGCTGACGGAGATGATGCAGTACAACGAACAGCTGGTGAAAGCGGGAATCATGCTCGCCGGCGAAGGATTGCAGCCGTCGTCGAAGGGTGCGCGCATCCGCTTCGGCGAGAACGGGAAGAAGACGGTGATCGACGGCCCGTTCAGTGAATCCAAGGAGCTCATCGCCGGTTTCTGGATCTGGCAGGTGAAGTCGCGTGAGGAGGCGATCGAGTGGGCGAAGCGCGCCCCGTTCCGGCCCGGGGTGCAGCTGGAGATCCGGCAGATCTTCGAGGCCCCGGATTTCGGTGAGGCGTTCACGCCTGAGCTGCAGGCCAAGGAGGAGCAGCTTCGCGCGCAGTCCGAACAGCTCGGGAAGGCGGGCGCGAAGGCATAGTGGAAGACACCCATCGTACCATAGACGCGGTCTGGCGAATGGAGTCCGCGCGTGTGATCGCCGGCCTCGCGCGGATGGTGGGCGACGTGGGGCTCGCCGAAGACCTCGCGCAGGACGCACTCGTTGCCGCACTGGAGCAGTGGCCCGAGTCGGGCGTCCCGGACAATCCGGGCGCCTGGCTCATGACCACCGCCCGCCGCCGCGCGATCGACATGCTGCGCCGCCGCACGCTGCTGCAGCGCAAGCAGGAGCAGCTCGGCTACGAGATCGAGGCGCAGCTCGAGCGCGCGATCCCCGACCTCGATGCCGAGCTCGACGACGACATCGGCGACGAGCGGCTGCGGCTCGTGTTCACCTGCTGCCACCCGGTGCTCTCCACCGAGGCGCGAGTCGCGCTCACGTTGCGGCTGCTCGGTGGCCTCACCACGCCGGAGGTCGCCCGTGCCTTCCTGACCTCCGAGGCGACGGTGGCGCAGCGCATCGTGCGCGCCAAGCGCACGCTGGCCGAGGCGCGCGTGCCATTCGAGGTGCCTCGCGCGAGCGAGCTGCACGAGCGGCTCGCGTCCGTGCTCGAGGTGATCTACCTGGTGTTCAATGAGGGATACGCGGCAACCGCGGGCGACGACTGGCTGCGGGCCGACCTGTGCGAGGATGCGCTGCGACTGGGTCGCGTGCTCGCCACGCTGATGCCGGATGAGAGCGAAGTGCACGGCCTCGTCGCGCTGATGGAGATCCAGGCATCGCGGCTGCACGCCCGTGTCGGGCCGTCGGGGGAGCCGGTGCTGCTGCTCGACCAGAATCGTGCGCGCTGGGACCGCCTGCTCATCACGCGTGGCCTCGAGGCGCTCGCCCGCGCCGAGTTTCTCGGTGGGGCGCTCGGCCCGTATGCGCTGCAGGCGGCGATCGCCGCCTGCCACGCGCGGGCCCGGACGGCAGAGGAAACCGACTGGAATCGCATCGCGGCCCTGTACGACGCGCTCGCGCAGCTCGCCCCGTCGCCCGTGGTCGAGCTCAACCGCGCGGTCGCGCTCTCGATGGCCTTCGGGCCCGCTGCCGGCCTCGAGGTAGTGGATGCGCTCACGGAGGTGAAGGCACTCTCGGGCTATCACCTCCTTCCCGCGGTCCGCGCCGACTTCCTGGCGAAGCTCGGTCGGGTGGACGAGGCGCGGGCGGAGCTCGAACGTGCAGCCGGGCTCACGCGGAACGCACGCGAGCGGGAGCTGCTGCTCACACGCGCGGCGTCGTTGTGACCACGGAGCGGCGGAGCCGTAACCCGGTCCTCAGCTTCCCAGGCTCACCTTGAAGATCGGGCGATCGGTGGTGGCCACGCCGGCACCGATGAAGAAGGAGCCGAACGGCGTGTCGCTGGACA
>CAMLIU010000262.1 GCA_946479995.1 uncultured Gemmatimonadota bacterium
GTCGTGGTCATGCTGCTGGGTCTCCCGGTGATGCTCTTCACGGGATACACGCACCGTGTAGCACGGAGGATCGCGTCGAGCGCACCACGGACACCGCGAGGCGGAACCGCGAGCGCGGTACCGGGAGGCCCGATCGCCACGCTCGCCATGAAGGCGAGCCCACACATGACGTGGCGGCGGACGGCACGAGGTGGCCTGGTGGCCGTGTCCCTCTTCATGGTGCTGGTCGTCGGCTACCTGGTGCTCCGCGCGCTCGGCATCGGGCCGGAAGGTTCGCTGCTTGCCTCCGGCAAGCTCACGGCGCAGGATCGGGTCGTCGTCGCCGCATTCGATGCCGACGCGAAGGACTCCGCGCTGGCCCAGGTCCTCTCCGAGGCCGTGCGCACCAACCTCGCGCAGTCCCGCGCCGTCAACGTCGTCTCGACGAGCAACCTCGTGGCCGCCTTGCGCCGGATGCAGCGCCCGGCCACGACGCGTGTGGATGTCGCGCTCGCGCGCGAGGTGGCCATGCGCGAGGGGATCAAGGCGGTCGTCACGGGCACCCTCACCACGGTCGGAGAGGGATTCATCATCACCGTGCGCCTCGTGAACGCCCAATCCGGCGACGAGCTCGCCGCCTACAGGGCGTCCGCGGCCAGCTCCGGTGAGATCATCCCCGCGATCGACCACCTCACGCGCGAGCTGCGCAACAGGATCGGCGAATCCCTGAAGACCGTCAGCGAGGCTCCCGCGCTCGCGCAGGTCACGACCGGTTCGCTCGATGCATTGCGCGCGTACGCCGCCGGGTTCCGCGCCAACGCCGTCGAGGGGAACGACCAGAAGGCGATACCCCTCTACGAAGAGGCCATAGCAAAGGACAGCAACTTTGCGGCGGCGTACGTGCAGCTCGCCTTCAGTCTCCAGAATCTCGGGCTGCAGGAGGCTCGGCGTGACTCACTGATGGCGCGAGCCTATCAGCTTCGCGACCGGCTGCCCGAAGCCGAACGCTATGCGGTGGAGGGCGCGTACTGGATCAGGAAGAGCCGGCCGAAGGCGATCGCGGCGCTGGAGAAGTCCGTTGCCATCGACTCCTTCGACACCGATGCCCTGAACTCGCTGGCGATGCTCTACGGCTTCACCCGTGACTACGTCCGCGCCGAGCGAGCCTACCGCCGTGCCGTGCTCCTGGAGCCTGACGACGGGATCATACTCAACAACCTTGTCGGAACCCTGTTGAACGCAGGGAAGCTCGAGGCGGCTGATTCGGTGGTGCACCTGTTCCACGTACGCCAGCTTCCCTTCCCCATCGCCGCACGCGAAAGCGAGCTCCTGTACCTCCACGGCAACTTCGATTCGGCGGAGGCGTTGATTCGGTCCACGAGGGCACCCGGCAAGTCCTTGCCGGGCGTGACGACGCTGGCCTACATGCGCGGCTTCGCCACGATGCGCGGCCGCCTCCGCGAGGCCGAGCTTCTGCGGCCGGAGATCGAGGCCGGCAACGCTGCCCGCGGTGTGGCGACGTCTCCACTCATGACCGCAGCGGACCTCGCCTTCCAGGATGCGTGGCTGCAGAACCAGGACGCCCGGGCAATTGCGCGGCTCGATGAGGTACTCCGGAGCCATCCCCTTGCCGACACCCCTCCCGGCGCGCCGTGGATCGCGGTTGCCCGGTCCTATGCGATGGCGGGCGCCGCAGACCGGGCACGGTCCATATTGGCGCAGTACGACAGGGCCATGAAGGACACCGTTCAGCGAAACAGGCTTCGGTTGCAGTACCTGCAGGCCACAGGGCTTGCGGCACTGGCGGCCGGACAGCCGCAGGAGGCAGTCCGCGTCTTCCGCCAGGCCGATGTGGATGTCGATGGAATGCCGGTCTCCTGCGCCTACTGCCTGCCCGCCTATCTCGGGATCGCCTTCGACCGGGCGAACATGGCCGACTCCACCATCGCGAATCTCGAACGCTATCTCGCGTCACAGGGGCGGCTCGGCACCGACGTGTGGATGCGCGGCCCCGCCGAGAAACGGCTCGGGGAGCTGTACGAGGCGCGCGGGGACAACGTCCGCGCGCTCTCGCACTACCGCATCTTCGTGGACCTGTGGCGACATGCGGATCCGGACCTTCAGCCAAAGGTCGCCGAGGTGCGAGCTCGCATTCTCCGTCTCGAGCGCGTGGTCAGGAGCTAGAGAGAGGGCGCCAGCAGGCCAGCGCTGCCCCGCAACTTCCCGGCACCGCATCCCGTAGGTAGGGCATCACCCCAGGAGCCGCACCATGGATCCCGACGTCCAGATGTTCGCCCAGGTCATGACCATCATCATGGCCTCCATCGCCTCCCTCGCCGTCATCGTGCTCGGCACCCGCTTCCTCTGGCGCTGGGGCTCGCGCCCGAAGCCGGTGCACTCGCTCAACGAGGGCGCCTGGGACGATCGCTTCCAGCGGCTCGAGACGGCCGTCGACTCCATCGCCATCGAGGTCGAACGCATCTCCGAGGCGCAGCGCTTCATGGTCGGGCTGCTCGGCGAGGCGAATCAGCTCAAGCGCGGCGACCACGCCGAGCTCCCGCTCCCCAATCGCGCGACGGGCCGGACGAATACGCCGCACTGATCCGCTGCCGCGTGCAGCATCACGGCGGCGGCGCCTTTCGCGGATGCGACACCGAGTGAAGGTACAGTGACTCGACCTTCGCGCGCGCCCACGGCGTCTTGCGCAGGAACTTGAGCGACGAGTTCACGCTCGGATCATGCGTGAAGCAGCGAATGGTGATTCGCTCGCCGAGTCCTTCCCAGGTGTAGCGCTCCACAAGGTGCTCGAGCATTGCCTTGAGCGTGACGCCGTGCAGCGGATCGACAGGGCGCGGTTCGGTCATCGTGGGCAGGCCGGGCTGGGTGCGCAGTCGCGCCCGCTGATCACCTGCGTCCCCAGCAGCGCCCCCGTCGCCACGTGCACCTCGAGCCGCAGCTCGTCTCCGGCTCGCGCCACGATCTCGTAGTCCATCGTCTCCCCGATCGAGAGCGGCGTCCGCGCCGGCCGCGCCACCCGCATCGCCTCGGGCAGGTCGGCGCCATCCTTCCCCACCGGCCGCCACGTGGCCAGCGAGTCCCCGCGCCACAGCTCCACCCGCGTGTTCGGCCGGTTCACCGTGATGTTGATCAGCCGCAGCCGCTGCGGCACCCCTTCACGCACCACCATCGCCGGCGGTGACTCGCGACCGTTGAGCAGCACGTAGCGCAGCTGCTCCTCGTGCGTCGGCGGCGACGTCACGAGCACCACGTGGTCGGTCGCCGAGTCGAGCACCGTGCTCCCCTCCAGCACCACCAGCGCCCCCGCCAGGCCGGCGAGCTGCTGCTGGCTCTCGCTCACGTGCGTGTGGTAGATGAACGTCCCCGCCCTCGGCGGCGTGAACCGCGCGACGAACGAGTCGCCCGGCGCGATGGCCGGTGACAGGCGTGAGCCCGCGCCGCTGAAGCCGGACACGCCGTCGTAGTAGCTCTCCAGCTCGATCCCGTGCCAGTGCACCGACGTCGGCTCGTCGAGCTGGTTCACCACCGTGATGCTCACCGGCTCGCCGCGCTTCACCACCAGCGGCGGGCCCACGTGCAGCCCGCTGTCGGGTGGCGGCACCACGCCATTCCGCTCCAGCGCGTACTCGAAAAACGGCTGTGCCCCAGCGCCTCCTGCATTGCGCCGCACCAGCAGCCGCATCGTGCGACGCCTCACGCCCGCGTCGCTCGCCACGGCGTCACCGGCGCGCGGCTTCACCATCACTCCCATCACCAGCCCGTTCATCCCCTCCAGCGCATGGTTCATCGCGTGCGCCTCGCCCATCTCCGCATGCCCTGCCTCGCGCTCCATGCCGAGCGCCCCGCGCGGTGCGAAGTGCTCCGGGAGGTGGCAGTGGAAGAGCCAGTTCCCCGCGCGCTCGGGGATCCA
>CAMLIU010000263.1 GCA_946479995.1 uncultured Gemmatimonadota bacterium
GCCGGCAGCGAACCGGACCTTTCGACCGGGGGTCGGGCAGGGTGCCCGACCCCCGGTTTCTCATGCCGCGGTCAGTCGTCCTACTGGCAGGTTCCGCCGCCCCTGGCGGCTTCCGCCGTTTTCCCATGCGCCGCGCCGCGGCGCAGCAGCCCTCGAGCGTGTGAAGATTTCCCGTCTCGGCTGGTCGGTCAGCGCCGCCGCCATTCTCAGCGTCGTTTCGATTTCCCCTGCACGGGCGCAGGAGGTCACTGCCGACTCCGCGACGCATACCGTGAAGAAGGGCGATACGCTGTGGGATCTCGCCAACGCCTACCTTGGCGATGCGTACCTCTGGCCGGAGATCTACCGGTTGAACACCGACCAGATCGAGGATCCGCACTGGATCTACCCTGGCGAGGTGCTTCGTCTCCCGAATCGTGCCCGTCGTGGCGCGCCCACCGTCGCCGTCGAGCCTGGCCCGACGCCTGACGTGGTGGAAGCGCCGCGCCGCACCACCGGACCCACGGTGTTCACGCCGCGCACGCTGCCGCGCCCGCGCGGTTCGATGGTGGCCTCGGAAGCGCCCCCGCCGCGCGTGAATCCCGGCGACTTCACCCGGGCGCCGTACTTCACGCAGGGCATGGGGCCGAAGGGCGCCGGCGTCGTCCTCGTCGGAGCCGACATCCCCGGCATCGACAAGCCGAATGCCACGGCCAACTTCCAGCTCTACGATCGCGTCCTGATGTCGCCACCTGCTGGCAGCATGGCCCGCGAGGGTGACCGCTTCATCGCCTACCGCGAGGGTGACTACGTGGAGGACGTCGGCACCGTGGTGATCCCCACGGCCATCCTCCGCGTCGTGCGCGCGCCGAGGGACGGCGATGCGGCGGTCGTCGAGGTGCGGGAGCTGTACAGCCAGCTCAACTCCGAGCAGCACGTCGTGCCGCTCGACACCACGGGCTCCGGTGCGACCGAAGCACCCGTTCCGGTGTCGTCCAGCCGCAGCGCGAAGATCCGGAGCATCGTGCGCGAGTCGGTGCTCCCGTCGCTCGGCTACTACATCCTGTTCGACATGTCGTCCACCGACGGGATGAAGGTCGGCGACGAAGTGGAGGTGTATCGCCCGCGCACGGAGCCGAAGACCGATATCGGCCCCGCGATTCCCGAGGTCGCGATCGCGACGGGACAGGTGGTACGAGTCACGCCGTACGGCGCGACGGCGAGAATCACCTCGCAGCAGCAGCCGGCGATCCGCGTCGGCGAGAGCGTTCGCGTCACGGCGCGCATGCCCTGATTCGTGACGGCGGACACAGGGGCCGGAATGCCCTAAGGCGTGTCCGCGCATTAGATTAGGCGGTCGACATGACCGCGATCGCCCACTTCGTCGCCATCACGTGCTACATCGGCGCCGCGGCTCTCGCCGCGACGCCGTTTGCGCGTCCGGTCGGAGCGCCGGTGCGTGGCGTAGCTGCCCTGCTCGCCCTCGGCGTGCTCGCCCACGCCGCAGGGCTGCTGGCGTACGTCGAACGCGTCGGACAGCTCCCGCTCACGGGACTGGGCCCGTCGCTCTCCTTCGCCGGACTCGTCCTCGCGGCCACGCTGCTGGTCGTCGAAGTCGCGGCGCGCGACGTGAGCCTGACACTCGTTGCGGCGCCGCTCGCTGCGATTCCCACGACCTGTGCCAACCTCATCGGGCTCATCCCGGGCGTCGACCCCTCCGGCGCGCGCGGCACCTGGCTGTTCGCCCACATCGCACTGAGCTTTCTCGGCATCGCCGCGTTCGGCACGGCGGCTGCGGCGGGGTGCATGTACCTCGTGGAGCGGCGCGAGCTCAAGTCACGCCGCTTCGGGCCGATCTTCCGCTTCTTTCCGCCACTCGAGACGCTCGATCGCGTGAACCACGTGGCCGCCGTCGCCGGCTGGCTGGGGCTCACGCTCGGCGTCGTGCTCGCCATCACGTACTCGGTGACTTACCGGGAGATCAGCGCGCTCAAGGTCATCTGGGCGATGCTGGCGTGGCTCGCCGTCTCCGGAGTGGCGCTCGGTCGCGTGGTCGGCGGCTGGCAGGCACGACGCGCGGCGCTCTACTCGAGCCTGTCGTTCGCCGCCGTCATCGTGCTGTACGTCGCCTTCCGCGTGGCGGAGACGAACGCCGGCGGGAGATTCCTGTGAGCGGCGTTCCCATTCTCGTGGATGGTGCCGGCCTGCGGGTGCTCATCGTGGGTGGTGGACCCGTGGCGGCCCGGAAGCTCGGCGCGTTCCTCCAGGTGGGAGCGCGCGTGCGCATCATCGCACTCGAGGCGACGAGCGAGATTCGCGCTCGCGCCGATGCAGGCGAGGTGGAATGGCTGGCGCGCGGCTACCAGCCGTCCGACCTGGGCGATGCACAGCTCGTGATCGCGGCAACGGACGATCGGAGCGTGAACGCGAAGGTGGCCGCCGATGCGCGTGCCGTGTACCGGCTGGTGAACGTGGCCGACGAGCCGGATGACGGGACGTTCACGATGATGGCCGTGCATCGCAGCGGCGCGCTCGTCGTGGGGGTAAGCGCCGGTGGCGTGCCCGGCGCCGCGGCGCGCATCCGCGATGCGATCGCGCAGCGTTTCGACGGCCGCTATGCGCGCGCGCTCGAGCGACTGGCCGGCGTGCGGCGCAGCTGGCTTGGCCGCGGCGAGGGCGCACGGTGGCGCGCCCTCTCGCGTGGCGTGGTGGACGGCGAGTTCTGTCGCACCGTGGAGGAGAACACCCTCGACGCGAAGGTGACGTCGTGGCGGTGATCGTGCTCGGCGTGAGCCATCACGGAGCGCCGCTCGACGTGCGCGAGCGCCTCGCCTTCCGCCCGCACGAGGTGCTGCCCGCGCTCGAGCGGCTGCGCAATTCGGCCGGCGTGCTGGAGGGCGTGCTCCTCTCCACCTGCAATCGCACGGAGCTGTATCTCGTCGAGGGAGAAGAGCAGACCGCCACGGCGGGGTGGGCGCTGCTCTCCGATCGCCTCGGGGAAGATGCGAACGGCTATGGCTACGTGCGACGTGATCGCGACGCGGCAGCGCATCTCTTCCGCGTGGCGGCGGGAATGGACTCGATGGTCATCGGCGAGGCTCAGATCCACGGGCAGGTGCGTGACGCGTGGGAGGCAAGCCGGCCCGCGTCCGGCGCAGTGCTCAACCGCCTGTTCCAGAGTGCATTGCTCGTCGGTGGACGCGTGCGCAGCGAGACGGCGCTCGGTCACGGCGCGATGAGCGTGAGCTCGGCGGCGGTCCAGCTGGCGAAGAAGATCTTCGGCTCCCTCAACGGCCGGCGCGCGATGGTGCTCGGTGCGGGAGAGATGGCCGAGCTCGCGCTGGCGTCGCTGCAGCACGAAGGCGTCCGCGCCGCCGTGGTGGCGAACCGCACCTTCGAGCGGGCCGAGGTGCTGGCCGCCCGCTACGGCGCGACGGCGGTGCATTACGATGCGGCGTGGAACGCGCTCGCCGACGTGGACCTGCTGCTCTGCTCGACCGCCGCGCCGCGCCCGGTGGTGACGGCGGAGCGCGTACGCGACGCCGTCGGTCGGCGCGGTGACCGGCCGTTGTGCATCCTCGACATCGCGCTGCCCCGCGACGTCGAGTCGGCCGTCGGCCAGCTCGCCAACGTCTTCCTCTACGACCTCGACGACCTGCGGGCGATGGTCAATGCGAGCGTCGAGCGCCGGCGTCTCGAGCTGCCCGCTGCCGAATCGGTGATCACCGAGGAGGTGGAGAAGTTCTGGCATTGGGTAGCCGGGCTCGCCGCCGTGCCGGTACTGACGCAGTTCCGACAGGAGATGGATCGCCTGCGTGAGCGCGAGCTCGCGGCCGCGCGGCGCCCGCTTGCCGCCCGCACCCCCGCGCAGCGCGAGGCGGGGGGGACCCAATCGCACCCCCCGATGTACA
>CAMLIU010000264.1 GCA_946479995.1 uncultured Gemmatimonadota bacterium
GTGCTGCTCAACGTGTGGGCGACCTGGTGCGAGTCGTGTAAGGAGGAGATGGCCGACCTCGCGGCGCTGGAGAAGAAGTACGCGCCCGAGCACGTGAAGGTCGTCGCCGTGAGCGTGGACAACGGCGACGGCACGCGGGTGAAGCGGTTCGCCGAGTCGGAGAAGCTGCCCTTCACCGTGGCGCACGATCCGGCGGGCGAGGTGCAGCACAAGTTCCAGGCGGTGGGGGTGCCGGAGACTTACCTCGTGTCGGGCGACGGGCGGCTGCTGTGGGTACGACGTGGCGGACTGGCGGGGGCGGCGCCGGAGGTGGAAGCCGGGCTGGACTCGGCGGTGGCGCGGATGACAGCCGGCCGCTGAGCCGCTGACAGTCTGTAAGCAGCAACGCCCCGGCTAGCCGGGGCGTTGCTGCTTACGGTTTCATGAACGTTTCTCCTGCATACTTCCTTCGATCACTCTGGCGGCAATGCGCGCACGTTCCCGACGAGGAGGAAGTACGCAGAATCATTCACGTGTTTTCCACGTTGCGCCTCGAGCTCGTTGAGGAGTGCATCCGTGTCGCCGTGGTCGATCTTGACCCGAAGGCTGGTACAGACGCCGAGGTTGTCTATCCACCCGCGTGCACAGGCGACCTGCTCCAATCCCTTCAGTCGCATGAGCAGTGCGGCGCGCGAGCGATCGGACGGGAACGGAACGATTCCGACCGTCAGTCCTGAATCGGTAGCGAAGTTCCCCGGCCCGCGAGGTCCGGTGGATTCGCCCCTGACCGAAGGAGGGACGTCGTCACCCACATCGACGGTATCCGGCGCTTCCCAGGGTGTCCCCCAGTATTCGACGATACCTGGAAGTCCCCGTGCCGAGAACGCGAGAAGAGGGGACGCCTTGCCGGGGGGAAGGGATGAACCGAGAAAACCCCAGTTGGCGACGCTGCGGCCGTAGTCCGTGGCAGTGACGATGAACCACTGGGATGTCCTGGGAGGCGCTTCCACTCGCAGCGCAGGTGCGGGCGCGTCCACGGTGAACTCGAAGAGCTTGCTGGTGCTCATCGGCGCGTTCATCACTCTATACGCAATGCGTACCGTATCCCCGTGCACCTCGAGCGACGCGGGCTCGACGCGAATGGTGAGCGTGCTGTCGTGGGTCGGTGCGACCGTCAGCACGGCCCATGCGAATGCGAGCGTGAAATTGAGAGGCATGGTCAGCGCACCGTCTTCAGATGAAGGTGGTCGCCCTCCCAGAAGTAGGGGACGGATGTTTTTCCGGAGGGGAGCTTTTTCCTGGGCCAATCAGTGTTCATGTGATTCCAGACCCGAATCATTTCCTGAACGGTTGGTGACGGGTTCTCTCTCGTGTAGCCCGTCTGAAAGGTGCGCGTGCGCACGTCGGCGCCCTTGCCCCAGCGATGATCACAGTGCGCCGGGTTGTCCCACGCGACCTGCGGGTGCGATCTGTCCGCCACCTCGAAGCGGCCTCCAAGAGGGAGGCTGAGATCGTTGAACTCGAGGTCGACGTTCAACTCCCCGCTGAGAGTGCTCGCTAATGCTCCCAGGCGCTGGTTCATCATGGGCGACCCAAAGTGGTTGATCGGGTGCTCATCCGTCCGCCCGATGAAGCTGTAGTGCGCGCCACCACTCAGCGCCGCCAGCGAGACCCCCACCGTGATCGTGTCGGCACCGGGCACCGCGCCCTCGCTGGTGCCGCGCACTTCATACTTCCCGCCAAACTCGGATGCCCTGTACGTGACATACGCATCACCGTTCACATCCGTCACAACTTGAGCCTGGGAGAGCCGCCCCGGCGGCTTGGGATTGCCAGTATGACGTGCCACGACGTGCCCCCCCGCGTCCGGCTCGGTGGGGTCTGCCGGCACGACCGCAGTCAGGTCGAGATTGACCAGGGTATTCGCCAGCTTTTGCGGCACCGTCTTTCCGCTGTCGATGACGAAGACGTGGAGCCGCCGCGGTCTTTGCGTGTCCTGTGCGCCGCAATTACCTGCCGCAACATGGACCTCGGGCTCCAGCAGCTCGTCAGTGCTGGAGGCGACGACCACATGCAACCGTGGCCTTTCCGGGTCCTCCGGAAGAGCAGTCACTCGCCGCTCCGCCGCGCGCAACACTCCATGCACGATCCCGGTGACGACAAAGGTGCCACCAGCGACGTGCAGGTTGGCAGAGCAGGTAAGCGATCCGTCGCAACCGTCGAGCGCAGCGCTCGTCACGATTGGCTCTGGAAGCGTTCCTCCGTAGGGCAACGGCGAGCCCAATGACGCACTCTGTCGAGAAGGCAGGAGCTGGCGAGCCGAGGCTGCAGACCCAGCCTGCACCGCGGCGGTCGAGCCGGATGCCGTTGGCTTCGCGAATCCCGCGTCGGCGATGAGGGCCGGGAGTGCCGTACCGGAGCTGTCCGCCGACAGGAAGAGATAGTCTCCCGCGGGAAGTGCACGAACGTCTGTCGTGAGAGTCGTTTCGCCCGTGTGCGCGTTGATGGCTCGTACGCGCTGGCCCGGTGCGGGGAATCGGCTGGCGCTGCTCGCGCCGGCATTGTTCGCCGCGCGCGAATGCGACGCACTCGTCGTCCGTGGGCTGAGCGACAGCGAAGCGGCGGGTACCGGCGGGTCAGTCTCTTCAGTCACCGCATCGGCGACAAAATACCACGTCAGGTTCTCTGCCTCCGAACCGTCCGTGGTTGCTGCGCTCAGATCAACCGGCCCGCCGGAGGGGCCGAGGCCGTTCTTCGTGATCGCGAGTGTGAGGCCAGCCTGCCCGAGGGGCGGCTTCTGCGCATGCACCGAATAGGTGAATCCGCCGCCCATGTCATAACAGTCTCCCTGCTCCACCGTACCGTCGGGATATACGTGACCCCACGTGCAGTACAGGCCCGTCCGGCCGAGCAGGAGATTGGTTCCGCTCAGTCCGCGATAGGCTACCGACCCCCCGGGAGAGGTGTAGTAGTAGGCGCCGAAGAAGTAATCCCACCACGATGTCGCTGCACCCAGGTTGGTGTCTTCCAGCCCCCCGGGACCGAACGGCGCGTTGCTCGCGAGGAAGGGGGGGCAGGCAAATGGCAGCAGCGTACAGTGGTTGATGAACCCCGCCGTCATCTCGCGCGTGATCTGCCCGGTAACGATCACTTCAACCGGGATACCGGGAAAAAGGGTGATCCCTGAGGGGGAAGGATCCCGATAGGTGACATATGGCCCGGACACGTTGAGCGTGTACTTGCCGCCGATTCCCAGGTTCGTGTCATCACTCGACGTTCCGGCCGAGGAGTTGAGGGCGGGACGAAGTGCGGCGTCGTCGACGAGCGGACGCGTTGTTTCGGTGCAGCCCATCGCGACACCCATGCATGCAACGGACACTGCGGTCGTCCACGCGCGGGGAGTGCGGGAACGACGACTTCGAATACTCGGTGGGTTGGACATTCTTCGGATGGTCGCGGCGAAGAATAGACACGAAGCGGGGAGGAGGCTTGGTGTCGCGCGTGCCCGGCGTCGAGCACGACCGTGCCGCAGGACTTGCATCGCGTAGCGTAGGTCGCGATGGCGGTGAGCGGCGCTTACACGGTAGAAGCTCACAGCAGCGCCGACCAGAGCCAGCATGCCCGGTCAACATGCCCTGATGCGCCATTTTGCCCGGAGCGAAGAGCCACTCTTCCACCGCACCGGCACGTTCCCTTATCGAACGGTCGATCCGTCAACCACTCACCAACCAACCTCGTTTTTCCGGGTGCGGTTCGTAGCTTCAATTCATGACTTCCAGCCGCACCGTTCTGCTTCTCACGTGCCTGGTCGCGCCCGCCAGTCTCCGCGCCCAGGACACCGCCACCGCCCTCCCCACCGTCCGCGTCACCGCCACTCGCGAAGGCCCCCGCGCCCCGCTCGAGCT
>CAMLIU010000265.1 GCA_946479995.1 uncultured Gemmatimonadota bacterium
TCATCGACGTCTACAAGCGCACTGGCCTCTACGAAGTGCCGCGGCCCGCGACGCTTGGCGAGGAAGGCGCCGGCACCGTGGTCGCCGTCGGCGAGCAGGTGGACGGGGTCCATCCAGGCGATCGTGTCGCGTGGGCGAGCGTGCTTGGCTCGTACGCCGAGTACGCAGTCGTGCCGGCCAGGAAGCTGGTCCCACTGCCGGCGGGCATCAGCGCTCGGGTGGGCGCGGCGATCATGCTGCAGGGGATGACTGCGCACTACCTCGCCACTTCCACGTGGCCACTCCGAGTGGGGGATCGTTGTCTCATCCACGCCGCGGCGGGCGGAGTGGGACTGCTGCTCGTGCAGATCGCCAAGCGTCGTGGCGCGTGGGTCGTCGGCACGGCTGGCTCGGAGGACAAGGCAGCGCTTGCACGCGCCGCGGGCGCCGACGAAGTGATCGTGTACACGCGCGACGACTTCGTCGCCGAGGTCCTGCGGCTGACGGACGGCGGTGGCGTGCAGGTGGTTTACGACTCCGTGGGGCAGCGCACCTTCCTGCCGGGTTTCGACGTGCTGGCGCCGCGCGGCATGATGGTGCTCTTCGGTCAGTCCAGCGGCCCTGTGGCCCCGGTGGATCCGCAGATCCTGAATCGAAAGGGATCGCTCTTCCTGACGCGCCCGACCCTCGGCCACTACGTGGCCACGCGCGACGAGTTGCTCTGGCGTGCAGGGGACCTCTTTACGTGGATCGCTGCCGGTGAGCTCGACGTGCGCATCGGTGCGGAGTTCCCGCTGGAGGAGGTCGCCGAGGCGCATCGCGCGCTGGAGGGACGGCGCACGACGGGCAAGGTGATCCTGCTGCAGGATCCGCCCGGATGAGCGTGCGCTGACGGCTGTTTCGGCTCCGGGCGCCTCCGGACATCCCTTACAGGGCCGGGGGATTTTCCCGCTGGTGCGACCCGGGACGCCGCCGCAACGTCTCGCCAGGCACAGGGCGCGCCTCCACCGGTCGCGTCGCCCCTTTCCTCCTGGAGAGCCGTCATGACTATCACCGGAATTCCCTCCGACATCGAGATCGCCCAGAGCGTCCGCATGCGGCCCATCGAGGACGTGGCCGCGGACATCGGTCTCGAACGGGACGACCTCGAGCTTTACGGCCGCTACAAGGCCAAGGTGCCCCTCGAGCTCGCGAGCCGTCCCGCGCGCGGGCGACTGGTGCTCGTGAGCTCCATCAACTCCACGCCGGTGGGGGAGGGGAAGAGCACGATGGCCGTCGGGCTGTCGCAGGCACTGCGGCGCCTCGGCCACAACGCCATCCTCTGCATCCGCGAGCCCAGCCTGGGTCCGGTGTTCGGCGTGAAAGGGGGTGCTGCCGGCGGCGGGTACTCGCAGGTCCTCCCGATGGAGGACATCAATCTGCACTTCACGGGCGACTTCCACGCCATCTCCAGCGCGCACGCGCTTCTCTCTGCACTGGTGGATAACCACCTCGAGCAGGGCAACGCGCTCGGCCTCGATCCGCGGCGCATCACCTGGCCGCGCACGCTGGACATGAACGACCGCGCACTGCGCAGCGCCGTCATCGGGCTGGGTGGAGCGGCCAACGGTGTCCCGCGCGAGGAGCGCTGGGTGATCGTGCCCGCCAGCGAAGTGATGGCGGTGCTCGCCCTCGCCACCGGGGTATCCGACCTTCAGGAACGACTCGGGCGCATCATCGTCGGCTCCACGGGTGGCAGCTCGCGTACGCCCATTCGCGCGCGCGACCTGGAGGCGGTGGGAGGCATGTCCGTGCTGCTGAAGGACGCCATTCGTCCCAACCTCGTGCAGACTCTCGAGGGCGGCCCGGCATTCGTCCACGCAGGGCCGTTCGGGAACATCGCGCACGGCTGCAACAGCCTCATCGCCACGAAGGCGGCGCTCGCCCTC
This sequence comes from uncultured Gemmatimonadota bacterium, assembly GCA_946479995.1. The sequence continues at coordinate 1,908 of CAMLIU010000265.1, forward strand.
GGCGACCTCGTCATCACGGAAGCGGGCTTCGGCTCGGATCTCGGCGCCGAGAAGTTCTTCGACATCAAGTGTCGCTTCGGCGGCCTCCAGCCCGAGGCGGCCGTGCTCGTGGCCACCGTCCGCTCGCTCAAGTACCAGGGCGGCGTTCCGCTCGCCGAGCTGTCACGGCCGGACGTGGTCGCGCTGGAGGCAGGGCTCGTCCATCTCGAGCGGCACGTGGACAACCTGAGACAGTTCGGTGTCCCCACCGTGATCGCCCTCAATCGCCGCACTGCGGACACCGATGACGAGCTGCAGATGGTCATGGACGCCGCGGCGACGCTCGGCTGTCCCATCGCCCTGAGCGAGGTGTGGGAGCGTGGCGGCGCTGGTGGTGTGGAGCTCGCCAGGGAGCTGCTCGCCGTGCTCGAGCGGAAGGGCGCCGAGTACCGGCCGTTGTATCCGGTGGAGTTGCCGATCAAGGCGAAGATCGACATGATCGTGCGCAAGGTGTACGGCGGCGACGGCGCCGACTTCTCGCCGAAGGCGGAGCGCGCGATCGAGTACCTCACCTCCATCGGCATGGGCGAGACCCCCGTGTGCATGGCCAAGACGCAATTCTCGCTCACCGACGACGCCACGAGGCTGGGGCGCCCGCGCGACTTCCGGATTGCAGTGAACGAGGTCTATCCGTCGGCCGGTGCCGGCTTCGTCGTCGCGCAGTGCGGCGACATCATGACCATGCCCGGTCTCTCGAAGTCGCCCGCGGCGTGGCGGATGCAGCTCCGTCCGGACGGTACGGTCGGTCACCTCTTCTAGCGCGAGGGTGCGATGAAGACGTTCAAGGACGAGCAAGGTCGCTACCACCGTCTCACCTCTCCCCTCGTGCGCGACGATGGCGTGCTTCGTCCCGCCACCTGGGACGAGGCGCTCGACCGCGCCGCCGCGGGATTCCGGAAGGCCAGGGACAGCGGCGGTGCGAGGGCGACGGGGATCTTCAGCTGCTCCAAGTCCACCAACGAGGTGAACTACCTGGCGCAGAAGCTCGGCCGCGTGGCCCTCGGCACGAACAACATCGACAGCTGCAACCGGACGTGACACGCGCCTAGCGTCGTCGGTCTGGCGACGGTCTTCGGGGCGGGTGGCAGCACCAGCTCGTATCGCGAGGTGGAGGAGACGGACGTCGTGTTCCTCTGGGGCGCGAACGCGCGCGAGGCGCACCCCATTTACTTCCATCACGTCCTCAAGGGCGTGCATCGCGGCGCGCGCCTGTACGTCGTGGATCCGCGCCGCACCTCCACCGCGCAGTGGGCCGACGTCTGGATGGGGCTCGACGTGGGCAGCGACATCGCCCTCGCGAACGCGATGGGACGGGAGATCCTGCACGCCGGCCTCGCCAACGAATCGTTCATCGCGCGCGCGACGAGCGGCATCGACGAATATCGCGCCGCGGTGGAACCGTACACGCTGGATGTGGGGGAGGAGCTCACCGGGATCCCGGCCGACGTGATTCGCGAGGCGGCGCACACGTACGCGCGCGCGAGCCACGCGATGATCTGCTGGACCCTCGGCATCACGGAGCACCACAACGCGGTGGATAACGTGCTGGCCCTCATCAACCTCGCGTTGCTCACCGGCCACGTGGGGCGCTGGGGCTCGGGGCTCAACCCGCTGCGCGGCCAGAACAACGTGCAGGGCGGCGGCGACATGGGCGCGCTGCCCAATCGGCTTCCCGGCTTCCAGGACGTCACGGATCCCGCGATTCGCGCGTGCTTCGACCGCGCGTGGGGCGTCACGATACCACCGGAGGCGGGATGGAACCTCACCGAGATGATGCACGCCATCGAGCGCGGCGAGCTCAGGGCGCTGTACGTGCTCGGCGAGAACCCCGCGCAGTCCGACGCCGACGGCCAGCGCGTCGCCCGGCTGCTCGAGGGACTGGATCACCTGGTGGTCCAGGAGATCTTCCTCACGCGCACGGCGCAGCTCGCGCACG
>CAMLIU010000266.1 GCA_946479995.1 uncultured Gemmatimonadota bacterium
AGCGCGATGGCGTTGTTGTAGAAGCCCGTCTCCACGTAGTGGTCGACGGCCTTCTCGTAGCAGTCCACCGCGTCGGCAACGTTGCCCTGCTTCAGGTGGAGGTCGCCCACCCGGTTGAAGAGGGCGACGTCCACCTCCTGGTCGGAGCCGTGAAAGCTCTCGAGAATTTCCGCGTAAACCGCCAGCGCCTTGTCGAACTGTTTCTTCAGCTCGAGCTCGGCTGCCTTTTTTTTCAGCTTGGCGACATCAGGCATCGGCGAGGGGCGGGGTCCGCGGAGGGCGTGCCCGGCCTCGCGCAGGAGGGGGGCTCAGCGGGGAAAAGTTAGCTCTAAGTGCTGGACGTGACAAGGTTTGCCACGCGCCCACGAGGCCCGACAGCGTCCTGCGCCATACCAGTACGGCAGCTCTCGTACATCCTCCAGGTCCCACAGTGCCAGATCGGCGTAATGGCCCGTTGCAAGCTGCCCGACCCTGTCCGCCATGCCCAGCGCAGCGGCGCCGTTCACCGTCCCCGCCACCACGGCTTCGCCGGCGGACAGGTGCAGCTGGCTGACGCCGAGGGTCAGCACCAACGGAAAATTGGTGGTCGGTGAGGTGCCCGGGTTGAAGTCGGTCGCGAGCGCTACGGGCACGCCGGATTCGATCATGCGCCGCGCCGGCGCGTGATCCTTCTTGCCGAGGAAGAGCATAGTGCCCGGAAGTAACGTGGCCACGGTGCCGGCCGCCGCGAGCGCGGCGATGCCGGCGTCACTGACCGCGGCCAGGTGATCGGCGGAGAGCGCGCCGAGCTCTCCCGCGAGCTCGGCACCCCCACCGGCCGTGAGCTCGTCGGCGTGCAGCTTGAGCTCCAGCCCCCACGCCCGCGCCGCGTTGAGGATCTCCCGCGACTCCTCCACCGTGAACACTCCCGGCTCGCAGAACACGTCGGCGTACGACGCGAGCCTCTCGCGCGCGATGACGGGCAGCATCTCGTGGAGGAGCAGGTCGATGTACTCGCGCCGGCCGTTCGTGCGCTCGCGAAACTCCAGCGGGATCTCGTGCGCGCCGAGCCAGGTGGCGCGCACGCGCATCGGCAGTGCAGCGGCGAGGCGCGCGACCACCCGCAGCGCCTTGAGCTCGTCGTCGAGCGTGAGGCCATAGCCCGACTTTACCTCCACGGTGGTGACACCGTGCGCGGCGAGCGAGCGCAGGCGCGGCTCGGCGAGGCGGAACAGGTCGTCCTCGGTACGCGTGCGGAGGTCGCGCACCGAGGCGTGGATGCCCCCGCCGCGACGCGCGATCTCCATGTACGGCATACCGGTGGCGCGCAGCTCCTGCTCCTCGTAGCGCGCGCGGCCGAAGATGGCGTGCGTATGCGAATCGACGAAGCCGGGCGTGAGCAACCCGCCTTCGCAGTCGACCACCTCCGCGTCCGGCGTCGAGCGTCGCAGCGAGCGCTCGTCGTCCACGGCGGCGATACGCTCGTCTTCGACGAGCACGGCGACACCCGTGCGCGTGCCAGCATCCGCCATTTCGGCGCCGCGCCGCGCGCGCGAAGGGCCGGCGCAGGTGACCACTTGCCGCGCATTGACGAACAGGAGCTGGCGATCCATCACGTCGTCGCGTGCGGACGGCCCATCACGTCCTGGACGCGTGACCACTCGAGCGGCGCCTGCGCCTCCCCGCGACAGGCGTAGAAGCACTTGTTGCAGGCGATGGGCTCGTACTTCCGGAAGTCGCGCCAGTGGAAGTCCGTCGGGAAGTCGGGGCACCGCTTCACGTGACCGGTGGGATCCAGGTGAATGGTGCGCATGCCGGAGCGGCAGGGTTCCGTGAGCTCTCCGCGCACGTAGCGGGGGATCTCGCGCAGGTACATGTCGGAGCTCGTGACCACCCCGCGATGCCCGCGCTTGTACGCGAGCAATTGCGCGATCACGTCGTCCACCGCCGCGTAGTGCTCCCCGTTGAGCAGGTGGTCGCGGTTGCCGTTCTTGGCATCCGTGAACACGCTGAAGTTCACCCCGCAGCCGAGCGATGCCGCGCGGTGCACGATGGGCAGCAGCTGGTCGAGGTTGTCGTCCTTGATGACGGTGTTGAAGCGGATGTTGTCGATGCCGCGCGCGCGCATGCCGTCGATGGCGGCGAAGATCTTCGCCGTGAGCCCGGGAATGCCGCGCGCCACATCATGGCGGCCATCCAGGTAGTCGAGCGAGATGTTGAACTGGTGGATGCCCGCATCCCAGAGCGACAGGGCACGCTCGGGGGTGAGCATCCCGCCATGGGTGATCAGCGTCGTGTACTTGAGGCCGGGCACGCGATCCACCGCTGCCACGAGATCCTCGAGATCGCGACGCAGGAGCGGCTCGCCACCCGTCCAGGTGACGAGCATCGGCTTGAAGAAGCGCGCGGCGTCGGCGAAGGACTCGAGCTCGTACTGCCGGGCGGAGGCGGGCGTCTTCCAGTAGTCGCAGAAGGCGCAGCGGGCATTGCAGCGCTCGGTGACCTCGAAGTGAACGAGCACGGGCCGGCGGCGCGCGACGTACCACAGGTGCTTCGCGATGAACATCGGCACGTGATACGGCTTGAAGCGGGAGCTCAGCACGTCAGGTCGCCATCGGGATCACGATGCCCGTACGCTCCGCCGTGGTGCGTGCCTCGTCGTACCCCGCGTCGGCATGGCGGGCGACGCCGATGCCGGGATCGTTGGTGAGCACGCGCTCCAGCCGCACCCGCATCTCCGGCGTGCCGTCGGCGACGATCACCTGCCCTGCGTGCAGCGAGTTGCCGATGCCGACTCCGCCGCCGTGGTGGAACGACACCCAGCTCGCGCCGCTTGCCACGTTGAGGAGGGCATTGAGGATCGGCCAGTCCGCCACGGCGTCGGTGCCGTCCTTCATCGCTTCCGTCTCCCGGAAGGGCGACGCCACGCTGCCGGTATCCAGGTGGTCGCGGCCGATGGCGATGGGTGCGGAGATCTCGCCGCGCGCCACGAGGTCGTTGAGCGCCACGCCGAACTTCGCGCGGTCCCCCTGCCCCAGCCAGCAGATGCGCGCCGGCAGCCCCTGGAACTGGATGCGTTCGCGGGCAAGGGTGATCCAGCGCCGCAGGTGCTCGTCGTGCGGGAAGAGGTCGAGCACCAGCTCGTCGGTGCGGTGGATGTCCTTCGGGTCGCCGGAGAGCGCGGCCCAGCGGAAGGGACCCTTTCCCTCGCAGAAGAGGGGACGGATGTACTCGGGGATGAAGCCGGGGATCTCGAACGCGTCCGTCACGCCGGCGTCGAAGGCGACGGTGCGGATGTTGTTGCCGTAGTCGAAGGTCACGGCACCGCGACGCTGCAGCTCGCGCATCGCCTTCACGTGGCGCACCGCCGTGGCGGTGCTCGCGCGAACATAGGCGTCCGGATCGCGCTCGCGCAGGACGAGCGCGTCGGCGAGCGTCATGCCGTCGGGGACGTAGCCGCGAAGCATGTCGTGCGCGCTCGTCTGGTCGGTGAGCACGTCCACCGACACGTTGCGGCGCACGAGCTCCTCCAGCGCGGGGGCGGCGTTCATGACGACGCCGACGGACAGCGCCCGTCCCTCCCGCCGCGCCGCGTCGACGAGAGCGAGGCCTTCGTCCAGCGTCCGCGCCTTCGCGTCGAGGTAGCGGGTGGCGAGCCGCTTGTCGATGCGCGCCTCGTCCACGTCGAAGCCGAGGATCGCTGCGCCCTGCATCGTGGCAGCGAGGGGCTGTGCGCCACCCATGCCGCCGAGCCCGGCGGTGACGACGAGGCGGCCGGCGAGCGATCCCCCGAAGTGCCGCCGCGCCACGGCGCCGAAGGTCTCGTACGTCCCCTGCACGATTCCCTGCGAGCCGATGTAGATCCACGAGCCCGCCGTCATCTGGCCGTACATCATGA
>CAMLIU010000267.1 GCA_946479995.1 uncultured Gemmatimonadota bacterium
GAGGGGCTCGCGCTGGCCACGCACGCCGCGATCATGCGCCGCGGACGCTTCGTGCGGTTCGAGGAGCGCGCTCACGTGGATGGCGCGTCGTACGCCTCGGCGTACCGCGAGCTGGTGACGGCCGATGCCTGAGTCCACGCTCGCCCGCTCGACGACAATGGACGACGCGCCGGAGCTGCCCGGCCTGCTGCGTGCCACCTGGCTCGTGGCGCGGAAGGACCTCGCGATCGAGTTCCGCACGCGCACCGCGTTCTTCTCGGCGCTCGTGTTCGCCCTGCTCGGGCTCACCATCTTCTACTTCGCGTGGGATCCGACGGCCGTCGCGGCCATCGACCTCGCGCCTGGCGTGCTCTGGGTGATCTTCACCTTCAGTGGGCTGCTCGGTCTCCAGCGTTCGTTCGGCGTGGAGCAGGCTGACCGGGCGATGGACGCCCTGCTCGCCGCCCCCGTGGAGCGCGAGTCGATCTACCTCGGCAAGGCGGTGGCGAACTTCCTGTTCGTCGCCGGCGTGCAGGTGATCGCCATTCCCGCCGTGGCGCTGTTCTACAACGTGCCGCTCGGCAACATCTGGCTCGCCCTCACCGGCATCGCCCTTCTGGCGGCGCTGGGGATCGTGGCGGTAGGCACGCTGTTCAGCGCGATGGCGGTGAACACGCGCCTCGCTGAGCTGCTGCTGCCGATGTTGTCGCTCCCCTTCTTCGTGCCGATCGTGATGGCGGCGGCGCAGACGACGTCACGGCTGCTGGCGGGACGGCCGGAGGCGGAGGCGTGGCCCTGGCTGCGCATCCTGCTCGGCTTCGACCTCGTGTTCGTGCTCGCCTGTGCGATCGCGTTCCCCTACACACTCGACGAATGACGACCACAACGAGACGACCACCTCTCGTCGACGCCTGGATCATCGTAGCCGCGCTCGCCGTGATCGCGGCGTACGTGCGCGTGATCTGGTTCACCCCCGCCGAGGCCACGCAGGGCCTGGCGCAGAAGATCTACTACCTGCACCTGCCGGCAGCGCTCAACGCGTATCTCGCCTTCGGCGTGGTGTTCGTGACGTCCATCGTCTACCTCTGGCTGCACGAGGAGCGGGCCGATCGCGTGGCGGAGGCGTCGGCGGAGGTCGGGCTGCTGTTCACGACGGTGGTGCTCACGACCGGTCCGATCTGGGGGAAGCCGATCTGGGGGACGTGGTGGACGTGGGATGCGCGCCTGACGCTGACGTTGTTCCTCTGGTTCATCTACGCGGGCTACCTCGTGTTGCGCGGAGCCATCGTTGAGCCGTCGCTGCGTGCGCGCTATTCCGCGGTGCTCGGCATCCTCGGGGCGCTGCTCATCCCGTTCATTCACATGAGCGTGTACCTGTTCCGCACGCTGCACCCGATGCCGATCGTGCTGAAGCCCGATCGCCCGTCGCTGCCGCCGGAGATGCTGCACACGCTGCTGTTCAGCTTCGCGGCATTCGTGCTCGTGTACCTGGCGCTGGTGCGGGCGCGCTACCGCCTCGGTGTGGAGCGTGGCCGCGTGGCCGAGCTCGAGGCATCGCTCGAGGGAGGACGCTGACATGGCCCAGACTGCGGGATACTACCACGCCGCATACATCGTGGCCGGCGCGCTCTACGTGCTGTATACGGTGAGCCTCGTCGTGCGGCGCCGGCGGGTGCTTGCGCGCCTGGACGCCCTCGAGCGAACCGCGGGACGCTGATGCCCGACCAGCCGTCGAAGGCATACGGCATCGTCTACCTCGTCGGCGCCGGCCCGGGGGATCCCGGGCTGCTCACCGTGCGCGCACGCGACCTGCTCGCATCATGCGACGTGATCGCCACCGACGCGCTCGCGAATCCGGAGATCGTCGCGGTGGCGCGCACGGCGAACCCGGACGTCGAGGTGCTCGACGTGGGCAAGCGCGGCGGCAGTGAACGATCGGCGAGCCAGGACGACATCAACGCCCTGCTGGTGCGGCTCGGCCGCGAGGGAAAGCGCGTCGTGCGACTCAAGGGTGGCGATCCGCTCGTGTTCGGACGCGGGAGCGAGGAGGCGCAGGCGCTCGCTGCGGCCGGCGTGGCGTTCGAGATCATCCCCGGTGTCACGGCGGGTGTGGCCGCGCCGGCGTATGCGGGGATTCCCGTCACCCATCGCGGCGTGGCGACCTCGGTCACCTTCGTCACCGGTCACGAGGATCCTGCCAAGCCGGAGACCCAGACCGACTGGAGCGCCCTCGCGCGCGCTGCCGGCACGATCGTGCTCTACATGGGGGTGAAGACGCTGCCGCGCATCGCCGGCGCGCTGATGCAGGGCGGGCTGTCGCCCGACACGCCGGCGGCCTCGGTGCAGTGGGGGACGCACGCGCGGCAACGTACCGTGTCGGCCACCCTCTCGACGCTTGCCGACGCCGTGGCGCGCGAAGGGCTGAGCGCACCGGTGATCACCGTCATCGGCAACGTGGTGTCGCTGCGCGAGGAGATCGGCTGGTTCGAGGCGCGTCCACTGTTCGGCCGGCGCATCGTGGTGACGCGCGCGTCGGCGCAGGCGGGCGGGCTGCGGGCACGGCTCGCCGAGCTCGGTGCACAGGTGCTGGACGTGCCGGCGCTGCGCATCGAACCGCTGGATCCGGCGCCGTTGCGCCTCGCGATCGACGGCATCGCGGACTACGACTGGCTCGTGCTCACGAGCCAGAACGCCGTGGCGATCCTGTGGGACGTGCTGCGCGAGACCGGTCGCGACGCGCGCACGCTCGCCGGCGTCCGGGTGGCCTGCGTGGGGCGCTCCACCGCCGACGCGCTGCTCCAGCACGGCATCGCCGCCGACGTGATGCCGCCGCGCTTCGTCGCCGAGGGCGTGCTGGACGAGATGTCGAAGCGCGACGACGTACGTGGGGCGACAGTGCTCTACGTGGCCGCGGAAGGCGCGCGCGACGTGCTGCCGGAGGGGCTGCGCGCGCTGGGCTGCACGGTGGAGGTGGTGAGCGCGTACCGCAGCGTCTCCACCGGCGACGGCGCGACCGAGCTCCGCGACGCGCTGGCGGATGGCGAGGTGGATCTTGCGACCTTCGCCTCCGCGTCGGCGGTGCGCGGCTACGTGGAGGCGGTGGGTCCAGACCTCGCGCGCCGGGTACCGGCGGTGTCCATCGGTCCCATCACGACCGACGCGCTGCGCACGGCGGGAATCGAGGTCGCCGCCGAGGCGAGGGAAGCGTCGGTGGAGGGCCTGGTGGAAGCGGTGGTTTCGTCTGCTAGCTTTCCCTCGTGACCACTCCCCTCAAGATCGGCACGCGCTCGTCGGAGCTCGCACTTCGCCAGGCCCGCCTGGTGCAGGCGGCGCTTGCCGCGCAGGGGGTGGAGAGCGAGCTGGTCACGTACCGGACGGTCGGTGACAAGCGGCTCGATGAGCCGCTGAGCTCCATCGGTGCCAAGGGGCTGTTCACGCGCGAGCTGGAGCACGACCTCGAGCGCGGCAAGACCCAGATCGCCGTGCACTCGCTCAAGGACCTTCCCACCGATGCGCCGGAGGACCTGGTCGTCGCAGCGGTGCTGGAACGTGAGGACCCGCGCGATGCGCTCGTCGTCAACGGGCGAATCACGGCGGCATCGCTGGACGACCTGCCGCGCGGCTCGCGGATCGGGACGTCGAGCCTCCGTCGCCGCGCGCAGCTGCTGGCCACGCGTCCCGACCTCGAAGTCGCCGAGCTGCGCGGCAACGTACCCACCCGCATCAAGAAGGTGGACGAAGGGCGCGTGCATGCCGCCATCCTCGCCGCCGCGGGGCTGCACCGGCTCGGCGTGCACCAGCACATCACCTGCTACCTCGACGCGCCGGCGTGGCTCCCCGCCGCGGGGCAGGGCGCGATCGCGGTGCAGATCCGCGCCGGCGACCTGGACA
>CAMLIU010000268.1 GCA_946479995.1 uncultured Gemmatimonadota bacterium
ACAAGCTGCCGCCCAAGATCCTCGTCGTGCATCGCTTCACCCCGAAGGGCGTCACGCACGCCGACCGGATCAAGCTCGATCCCCGCGTGCAGATCGTGATGGACATGGATGGCTTCGGCCCACCATGGATGAAACGCGACACCTACTGGCGCGACATCAAGGGTGAGCCGGTGCAGTTCACCGGCTGGAAGCAGTTCACGAAGCTGCGGAACGACAAGCCGCCGACGCCGCGCGGCGACATCCTCCGGCTCTGGCCCGTGCCGCTCTACATCCAGATCCAGTAGCCGCGTCAGCCCTCCGGCGCGAGCATCACCCGCGCGTCGAGTGCCATCCCTCCCTCCGGACCGACGGTGAGCGGATTGACGTCGAGCTCCGCGATGTCCGGGTGATTGGCGGCGAGCATGCCGACGCGGACGAGGATGTCCTCGATGCGCTCCATCGGCACGGCACCCTGGCCACGCACGGCGCCGAGGATCGCCGAGCCGCGCAGCGAGAGCAGCATCTCCCGCGCGTCCTCGAATCCGATCGGCGCGATGCGGAAGGCGACGTCGCGCAGCACTTCCACGTACATGCCGCCCAGCCCCACCATCACCATCCCGCCGAAGCCCGCCGAGCGGGTGATGCCGACGATGAGCTCGCGGCCCGGCGCCGATTGCCGTTGCACGAGGATGCCGTCGATCCGTGCGTCGGGCACGGCATGGTGCACGCGCGTCATGATGCTCTCGTATGCGCTGCGCACGGCGGCCGCGTCGACGATCCCCAGTCGCACCCCGCCCACGTCCGATTTGTGGACGACCTGCTGTGACACGACCTTGAGCACCACCGGATATCCGATGGACTCGGCGATGCCCACCGCCTCGTCCTCGGACGTGGCGATCGCCGAGCCGATGGTCGGCACGCCGTACCCCTCGACGACGGCGAGCGCTTCCTGTTCCGTCAGCTTGAGCCGGTGTTCGCTGCGCGCGCGGGCGATGATCCTCTCCGTGCGTGTCCGCGCCTCGATGGGGAGGGACGGCAGCTCGGCGGGCGCGACGCGACGGGCGCTCAGCTCTCCGTAACGCGCCAGCGCACCGAGCGCGCGGGCGGCGGACTCGGGGAAGATGTACGCCGGTACGCCGGCGCGCTGGAGCTCGTGCTTCGCCTCCGGAAGCCGCTCGCGGCCCATGATCACGGCGAGCACCGGCTTGTCCGGGTGCGCCTGCGCCACGGAGCCGATCGCCGTGGCCACCTCCGATGAATCGACGCCGAGCGGCGGCGTGAAGATGGCGACGGCCGCGTCCACGCGCTCGTCGGCGAGCACCGCGTCGAGCGCGTTGTGATAGCCCGTGGGGTTCGCCGACGCGATCATGTCGAGCGGATTGCGGATCGATGCTTCGGAGGGGAAGAGCGGCTGCAGGCGCTGTACCGTGGATGGCGCGAACTCCACGAGATCGAGGCCGCGCTCCTCGAGCGCGTCGGCGGCCAGCACGCCGGGGCCGCCCGAGTTCCCGACCACCGCCGTGCGCCGCGAGCGCGGAGGCCGGAGCACGCTGAACGCCATCGCCATGTCGAACAGCTCCTCGATCGAGCCGGCGCGGAGCACTCCCGCCTGCTGCAGCAGCGCGTCCACCGAGCTCTCGCTCGCCGCGAGCGCACCGGTGTGGCTCGACGCGGCGCGCGCACCCACCGCCGACCGCCCCGCCTTCACGACGATGATCGGCTTCGAGCGCGTGATGCGCGACGCGATCTCGAGGAAGCGGCGCGGGTTGCCGAAGTTCTCGACGTACATCAGGATCACGCCGATCTGCGGGTCGTGCTCCCATTGCAGCAGCAGGTCGTTCCCGCTGACGTCCGGCTTGTTCCCCATGGACACGAACTGCGCGATGCCGATGCCGAACTCCGTGGCGTAATCGAGCACGCTCACGCCGAGCGCGCCCGACTGCGACACGAATCCCGCCCGCCCGAACGGCGGCATCGGGCTGGCGAAGGTCGCGTTCATGCTGATCGCCGGATCGGTGTTGATCATCCCCATGCAGTTGGGCCCGACCAGGCGCATGCCGTGCCGCCGCACGATCTCCACGAGCGCGCGCTCGCGCTCCACCCCCTCGCCACCGACCTCGCGGAATCCCGCCGACACGACGACGAGAGCGCGCGCTCCCCGCTGCCCCGACTCTTCGGCTACCTCCAGCACGCGCTCCTTGGGCACCGCGATCACCGCCACGTCGGGGGTGTGCGGCACCTCGAGCATGCTCGGCCACGCGGGAAGCGCGTTGACCGCTGCCGCCTTCGGGTTCACCGGATAGACGGCACCGGTGAAGCCGTGCCGCACGAGGTTGGACACGATGCGGTGCCCGATCGTGTGCGGCGTCCTCGACGCGCCGATGACGGCGATGCGCTGCGGCTTCAGGATCGAGTCGAGGGATCCGGCGGGGGAGCGCAGGGCAGAGTGAGGATCGCCGATCTCGTTTCGATCCTGCATCATCATCGAAAGCGTGGGTCCTGCGGCGGAAAGAGCCATGACACAATTCCGGATCGAGTGCGAGCGGTGCCTCCAGGGAATTCTGCTGCATTCCGTCGTCGTATCAGTCGGGCCCCGCCCGCGATGCTGTCAGGAATGTCCCGCGGGTGGGAGTGTTGCCGCTGAGCGGCACACGTTGCCACGATGTCCACCCACGCTCACCTTTCCATGGTGGCCGTCGGCGTCCCGCTGGAGCGGCCGTTCCCCACCTGCCAGCATGTCGTCGGTCACGAATCGCGAAGAACTGTCGGAGAAGACCGGAAGCCCCTTCGACGGCGGGGGGGAGATGCGCGCCCGTGCGCGCGCCTTCGACTGGTCGGCGACCTCGCTCGGACCGGTGGAGACCTGGTCGCCCACGCTGGCGACCGCCGTGCGCATGTGCATGGAGTCGCCCTTTCCCTTCAACCTCTGGTGCGGCCCCGACCGGCTCCTCATCTACAACGATGCCTACCGTCGCGTGCTGGGCAGCAAGCACCCGGACGCGCTGGGCCGGTCGGGAATGGAAGTGTGGGCGGAGATCCGTGAGGCGCTCGAGCCGATGTTCGCCCACATCGACGCCGGCGGCGCGCCGATCTACGCCGAAGATGCGCCCTTCGTCATGGCCCGTGCGGGCGACGACCGGGCCGGTGAGCCCGCCTACTTCACCTTCGGCCTGAGCGCCATTCGCGAGCCGTCCGGTGCGATCGTCGGCTACTTCAACCCGGCCACCGAGACCACGGCGCGCATCCGCGCCGAGGAGGCGCTGGCGGCGACGACCCGGCGACTGGACGCGGCGCTCCTCGCCGGGGAGGTCGGCACCTTCCAGTGGGACATCCCGGAAGATCGCCTCTGGGGCGACGTGAACTTCGCGCGCATCTTCGGCATCCAGCTCGATGAGCGCGGCGGCGCGCCACTCGCCGACTACCTGGCAGCGATCCATCCCGACGATCGCGAGCGCACGAATGCGCTCGTGCAGCACACGCTCGACACCGGCGAGCCGTACGACACGGAGTACCGCATCGTGTCCGGTCGCGAGGACGGACGGCGGCCACGATGGGTCGAGGCCCGCGGACGCGTGGAGTACGACATCGAGGGTCGCCCGGTGCGCTTTCCCGGGGTTGTCCAGGACGTCACCCGCCGCCGCGAGGCGGAAGAGGAGCGGCTGCGGCTGATGGAGACGGCGGAAACCGCCCGACGCGAGGCGGAGCTGGCGAACCGCGCGAAGTCCGGGTTCCTGGCGAGCATGAGCCACGAGCTGCGCACGCCGCTCAACGCCATCGGAGGCCACGCGCAGCTGCTCACCATGGAGATCCACGGGCCGCTGACCGAGGCGCAGCGCTTCACCATCGATCGCATCGAGCGCGCGCAGCGGCACCT
>CAMLIU010000269.1 GCA_946479995.1 uncultured Gemmatimonadota bacterium
GGAACATCGCCTTCGCCTACGCCGGCAACATCTGGATCGCCGACCGCGCCGGTGGCATCGCGCGCCGGCTCACCAGCTCGCCCGGCGCGAGCGAGAACCCCAAGCTCTCCCCCGACGGTCGGCTCGTCGCGTTCAGTGCGCAGTACGCCGGCAACGTCGACGTCTACGTCGTGCCGGTGGAAGGCGGGGAGCCGAAGCGGCTCACCTGGCATCCGGGCGCCGACGAGGTGCAGGGATGGACGCCTGACGGAAAGCAGGTCGTCTTCGCCAGCGGCCGCGCGTCCAACGCGCCGACTGGCGTGCCGCGCTTCTACCTGGTGTCGGTGTCCGGCGGGCCAGTCGAGGCGATGCCGATGCCGCGCGCCTACCAGGGGAAGATCAGCCCCGACGGCAAGCGCATCGCCTACCGCATGAACAACTCGTGGGACGAGGAGCGCCGCAACTATCGCGGCGGCCAGAACCGCGCGATCTGGATTGAGGATCTCTCCACGCACGACGTGGTGACGCCGCCATGGCAGGATTCCAAGGAGATGGATCCCGCCTGGGTCGGCGACGTCGTGTACTTCCTGAGCGATCGCGACGGCGTATCCAACGTGTGGAAGTACGACACCAAGTCGAAGCAGCTCGAGCAGGTGACGAAGTTCCGTGACTTCGACGTGAAGGCGCTCGACGCTTCCACCAGCGCGAACGCGGTGGTGTTCGAGCAGGGCGGCTACATCCACGAGCTCGACCCCTCCACGGGCCGCGAGCACGTCGTCGAGATCGCCGCCAACGGCGACTTCCCGTGGATGATGCCGCAGTGGAAGGACGTGTCGAGCCGCGTCACCGCGCTCGCGCTCTCTCCCACCGGCAAGCGTGCCGCGGTGGAAGCGCGCGGCGAGATCTTCACCATCCCCGCCGAGAAGGGCGACGCGCGCAACCTCACGAACTCGAGCGGCGCGGCGGATCGCGATCCGGCGTGGTCTCCCGACGGCAAGTGGGTGTCGTACTTCAGCGACGCGAGCGGCGAGTACAAGCTCGTCATCGCCTCTCCCGACGGCACGACGAAGCGCGAGATCGCCCTCCCCGAGCCGAGCCACTACTACACGCCGCAGTGGAGCAGCGACGCGAAGCACATCCTGTATCACGACACCGGGCTGCGGCTCTGGGTGCTCGACGTCGCCAGCGGCAAGGCGAGGCAGGTGGACACCGATCCGTACATGATGCCCGACCGCTCGCTCGATCCGCGCTTCAGCCCGGACGGCCGGTGGATCGCCTACTCGCGCCGGCTGCCGTCGATGTTCCGCGCCATCTTCGTGTACAACGTCGAGACTGGCGCCAGGACTCAGCTGACCGACGGCCTCGCCGACGCCACCTCGCCGGCGTGGGACGAGAGCGGCAAGTACCTCTGGTTTCTCGCCAGCACCAACTTCGGGCCGGCGAGCGGCTGGCTCGACATGACCTCCTACGACCACCCGGTCACTTCGGCGCTGTACATGGCCGTGCTGAAGAAGGGCGAGCCGAGCCCCCTGCTGCCGGAGAGTGACGAGGAGAAGGCGGCCAATGCCGCTGCGATGCCGGCCCGGCCGGATAGCGTGCCGTCGTCCCGCACGAGCGAATCGAGTGTCGGGACCTCGCGTGCTGGCGACGCGACGTCACCCCGCAGTCGCGAGGCGACTGTCGCGGCCTCGCGTCCCCGTGTCGCCATCGACTTCGACGGCATCGCGCAGCGCATCCTCCCCGTCACCGGCGTGGCGCAGCGCGCGTACACGGCGCTCACCGCCGGTCCCGCCGGCACGGTCTACTGGATCGAGGACGTCCCGGCGAGCGGCACCGCCGAAAGCAGCGGCCCGCGCGGCGGCGTGCTGCACCGCTACCAGATCAAGGAACGCAAGGCCGTTCCCTTCGCCAGCAACGTCGTCGCCTTCGACATCAGCGCCGACGGGAAGAAGCTGCTCTACCGCACCCCTGGCCCGCAGGGCGGCCTCTTCATCGTGGACGCCGACAAGGCCGTGCCGGCGCCGAACGCGGGCAAGCTGAACGTGCAGCTCCGCATGCTCGTCGATCCGCGCGCCGAGTTCGCGCAGATCTTCAACGAAGGGTGGCGCAACCAGCGTGACTACCTGTACGTGAAGAACATGCACGGCAGCGACTGGCCGGCGATGAAGAAGATGTACGGCGCGCTCCTGCCGAGCGTGAACCATCGCGCCGACCTCAACTACCTGCTGGACATGATGGGCGCCGAGATCGCCATCGGGCACTCCTTCGTGCGCGGCGGCGACATGCCCGAGGTGGCCCCCACCACCGCCGGCCTCCTCGGCGCCGACTTCGCCGTGGAGAATGGCCGCTACCGCATCACGCGCGTGTACAACGGCGAGTCGTGGAACCCGGAGCTCCGCGCACCCCTCTCCGCGCCAGGTGAGGAGGTGAGGGCGGGCGAGTACCTGCTCGCCGTGAACGGCGTGGAGCTGAAGGGGAGCGACAACGTCCATCGCCTGCTCGACGGCACGGCGAACCGGCAGACGGTGCTCACCGTGAATTCGCGTCCCACGATGGACGGCGCGCGCACGGCGACGGTGGTGCCGATCCCCAACGAGCAGGGGCTGCGCACGCGCGCCTGGGTGGAGCGCAACCGGCGCATCGTGGATTCGCTGTCCCATGGGACGCTGGCGTACGTATACGTTCCCAGCACCGCGGGGCCGGGCTACACGTCCATGAACCGCTACTACTTCGCGCAGCAGGACCGGAAGGGCGCCGTGATCGACGAGCGCTACAACAGCGGCGGCTCGGCGGCGGACTACATCATCGACCTGCTGCAGCGCGACTTCGATGGCTACTTCAACAACCCGGTGGGCGAGCGCTATCCCTTCACCTCGCCGGCGGCGGGCATCTGGGGACCGAAGGTGATGATCATCAACGAGATGGCCGGCTCGGGCGGCGACCTGATGCCGTGGATGTTCCAGCACCGCAAGGTGGGTCCGCTCGTCGGCAAGCGCACGTGGGGTGGCCTCGTCGGCACGTGGGACACGCCGCCGTTCGTGGATGGCGGCGCGATGATCGCGCCGCGCGGCGGCTTCTTCACGCGCGAGAACAAGTGGGCGGTGGAGAACGAGGGCACCTCACCCGACATCGACGTCGAGAACTGGCCGAAGGAGGTCATCGCCGGCCACGACCCGCAGCTCGAGCGCGCCGTGGCGGAGGCGATGCGCCTGCTCAACGAGCATCCGGTGACACGGGCGACGAAGGAGCCGCCGGCGCCGACGTGGGGGGCACGCAAGCCGTAATGCCGATGGAGCACGCGCCGAGTGCGCGGCTGTTGAACCTGTTCGGGGCCCTTGCCGCCGCGTCCACGCCGGACGAGGTGGCGGGGGCAATGGTGGAGCACGCGCCCGCGGTGTTCGGTGCCGTGGGCGTGGTGCTCACCCGGCTCGTCGAGCCGGGCGCGCACCTGGAGATCATGGGAGCCGGTGACATGCCGGATCCGCTCCGTGCGCAGTGGTCCACCATCCCGATCGACGCTCCGGTGCCGATCGCCGACGTCGCGCGGCTGCGCACCCCGCTCTTCATCCCGTCGCGCGAGGCGTGGGCGCAGCGCTACTCGCACCTCACGCCCACGGTGGAATCCACCCGGCACCACGCCAACGCCGTCGTGCCGCTCACGGTGGACGATCGACTGCTCGGCGTGCTCGGCCTGGCCTTCGAGACGCCGCGCGAGTTCGACGACGACCAGCGCGCACTGGTGCTCGGCGTGGCGTCGCAGTGCGCGCTCGTGCTCGACCGGGCGCGGCTCTTCCAGGCGGAGCATGAGGCGCGGAGGGAGGCCGAGCTGGCGAACCGCGTGAAGAGCGACTTCCTCACCACGATGAGCCACG